>DASSWM010000278.1:0-8513 GCA_035704865.1 Agrococcus sp. | reverse complement strand
GCGAGACCGGTGACGGCGATCGCTGCAGCGGCGGTGATGGCGAGCAGTCTGCGGAGCATTCGGCATCCAATGCGGAGCTGGTGCGGAAGGGGACCGGCGGCGGGCCGCCGCTCGAAGCGTACCGACGAGGCTCGCCACCGGTGAGGATTCCGCGCAGGAACGACGGAAGCCCCGCGTCCGATGCGGACTGCGGGGCCTCGATGTGGAGACGGAGGGATTTGAACCCTCGGTCCCCTATTGGGGACTCCACCTTAGCAGGGTGGTGCACTAGGCCGGACTATGCGACGTCTCCTCGGTCCGCCCTGAGAGCAGACCAGCGGCAAGTCTAGCAAACGCGGGGCAGGGGTTCGCGCCGGTCTGGCCTCCGGGTCTCGAGACGCCGGCGTCGCCGCCGCGCGCTCCTCGACCTGGGGCCGCGGTCAGCTGCCGTACGGGACGACGCACGACTCCTGCGACGCATCCTGACCCACGACGCCCTCGAGGCCCGTCGTCGGCGTGGGCGTCGGCTCGGCCGTCGCGCCCGGCGTCTCGGTCGGCGCCGGCGTCTCGGTGGCCTCGGGCGTCTCGCCGGCCGCAGGCGTCTCGCCGAGCTCACCCGGCTCGGGCGTGGGCGTCGGCGTCTCCTCGGTCGAGCCGACGCCGAGCGAGTCCTCGCCGAGCTCGATCGGGAGGTCGAGGCGGATGCGTCGCATGAGCTCGTCGGCAGCCTCCTCCTCGGGGTAGACGCGCGTGCCGGAGAGGTAGTTGGGATAGACGACGAACTGCATGGTCTCGAGCGGGATGTCGGCGAGCACCCGGGCCATCGACACCATCGTGCCGATGTCTCCCAGGCCGGACGAGAGCGTCATGTTCTCGAGCGCGACCTGCGAGATGGCGTAGAGCTTCGTGACGTCGGTGAGCACCGCATCCGACTGCAGGGTGCGCACGAGCGACGAGAGGAACACCTGCTGCGAGGAGATGCGCGCGAGGTCGGAGCCGTCGCCGACGCCGTGCCGCGAGCGCAGGAACTGCAGCGCCTGCTCGCCCTCGAGGTCGTGCGTGCCGGCCTCCTCGATCTGCAGGCCCGTCCACGGGTCGTCGATCGGGCCCGCGAAGCACACGGGCACGCCGCCAACGGCGCTCGACATGCTGATGACGCCCTGGAAGGTGATCATCGCGGCGTACGGCACCTCGATGCCGGTCATGTCGGAGACCACCTCGGCGACGCACGAGAGGCCGCCGCGCGCGAGCGCCTGGTTGAACTGGATGCCCGTGACCGGCGGCTGCGTCTCCCCCGTCTCGGGGTTCTCGCAGGCGGGGAAGTCGACCATGAGGTCGCGCGGGAACGAGACGACGCGCGCCCGCTCGTGGTCGTCGCTCACGTGCAGCAGCATCGTGACGTCGTTGAGCCGGCCGCCGCCGTAGGACGACTCGCCGAACTCGGCGCCCTGCCCCTCGCGCTGGTCGGAGCCGACGAGCAGGATCGTGAAGCCGCCCTCGTAGGGCGCGAAGCCGGCCTGCGCGGGCGGCACCTCGCCGCCCAGGTCGACGGTCGAGAAGCCGGTGGAGATGCGCAGCACCGAGACGCCGACGACGCCGACGACCGCGGTGAGCGCGACGGCGAGGCCGAGCGCGATCCAGCGGAACAGGTGGGCGACGCCCGAGTGCCGGCGCAGCCGGCCGTGCCGGGGCACCATCGACGACGTGTCGACGACGCTGCCCGCGCGCTCGCTCGCCATGGCGCTCCCTCCTGCGATCGACGTGGTTCCAGTGCGGAGGGCGTGGGATTCGAACCCACGAGGCATTGCTGCCCACCGGTTTTCAAGACCGGCTCCATCGGCCGCTCGGACAGCCCTCCCGATGCCCCGTCCGCTGCTGGGGCGCGGCGGGCCTCGGGAGATTCTACGGCGTGGGCGGATGCATCGCCTACGTCGAACCTGCGGGCGGGCTGTGCGCCGCTCGGCTCAGGTGCGGACGAGCAGCCCCTCGAGCACGCTCGCGAGCCCGTCGTCGTCGACCGTGCCGGTCACCTCGCTCGCGGCGGCCTTCACCTCGTCGGGCGCCTGCCCCATCGCGATCGCGCGGCCCTCGCCTGCGACGACCCACTGGAACATGTCGATGTCGTTGCGGCCGTCGCCCACCACGAGGATGCGGTTGCGGGGGATGTCGACGAGCTCCGCGACCCGCTCGAGCCCCGTCGCCTTGTTGACGCCGTCGGGCGCGATGTCGAGCCACGACGAGTAGCCGATGGCGTAGGAGACCTTGTGCAGGCCCATCGACTCGACGATCTCGAGGAAGTCGTCGACCTGGTGGTCGGGGCTCATCACGACCACGCGCATCGCGGGCCGCGTGAGCAGCTCCTCGAACTCGACCTGCTCGGCCTCGTCGAGGTTCCAGTCGACCATGCCGTTCGTGTAGCGGCGGTGGCCCGTGGCGTCCTCGACCATGAACGAGCCGGTCGGCAGGCCCTGCGCGATCGTGCGGAGGGCGGTGGATGGGTCGAAGGTCTCGACGTGGACGGTCTCGTACCGCCCGTCCCGGCGCTCGAGCACGAGCGCGCCGTTCGCCGAGACGAGGTGCGTCGGCTCGATCCCGAGCCGCGCGGCGGTCGACTCGGTGGTGGACTGCGAGCGGCCGGTGGCCAGCACCACGACGTGCCCGGCCTCGACGACCGCGCGCACCGCATCCCCCACCCGCTCCGACATCGAGTCGTCCTCGTGCACGATCGTGCCGTCGATGTCGAGGCCGACGAGCCAGCGCTCCATCAGGCGCCCTGCCCGGCGGGCTCGATGACGGCGATGCCGCCGAGGTAGGGCCGCAGCGCCTCGGGCACGCGCACCGAGCCGTCGGCCTGCTGGTGCGTCTCGAGGATCGCGACGAGCCAGCGGGTGGTGGCAGCGGTGCCGTTGAGCGTCGCGACCGGCGCCGTCCTGCCGCTCTCGGTGCGGTAGCGGGTGGCGAGGCGGCGCGACTGGAAGGTCGTGCAGTTCGAGGTGGAGGTCAGCTCGCGGTACTGCTGCTGCGAGGGGATCCACGCCTCGATGTCGAACTTGCGCGCTGCGCTCGAGCCCAGGTCGCCCGCGGCGACGTCGATGACGCGGTAGTCGAGCTCGCACGCCTGCAGCATGCGCTCCTGCAGCGCGCGCAGCCGGTCGTGCTCCGACTCGGCCTCGTCGGGCTTGACGTAGGAGAACATCTCGAGCTTGTTGAACTGGTGCACGCGCAGGATGCCGCGGGTGTCGCGGCCCGCGCTGCCGGCCTCGCGGCGGTAGCAGGTCGACCAGCCGGCGTAGCGCTTGGGCTCGTCGACGTCGATGATCTCGTCGGCGTGGAAGCCCGCGAGCGCCACCTCGGAGGTGCCCGTCAGGTAGAGGTCGTCGGCCGGCAGGTGGTAGACCTCGGCGGCGTGCTCGCCCAGGAAGCCCGTGCCCTGCATGATCTCGGGCCGCACGAGCGTGGGCGTCGTGACGGGCGTGAAGCCGTCGGCGAGCACTTGGTCGAGGCCCATGAGCATGATCGCGAGCTCGAGCCGCATGCCGATGCCGGTGAGGTAGTAGAAGCGGCTGCCGGCGACCTTCGCGCCGCGCGCGATGTCGAACGCCCTGAGGCTCTCGCCGAGCTCGACGTGGTCCTTCGCCTCGAAGTCGAAGGCCCGCTCGTCGCCGTGGGTCGAGAGCGTGACGAAGTTCTCCTCGCCGCCGGCGGGCACGTCGGGGTGCACGAGGTTGCCGAGCCTGGAGACGGATGCGTCGAAGGCGCTCTCGGCGTCCGTCACGGCCGCCTGCGCCTCCTTCACGCCGCTCGCGAGCGCCTTGCCCTGCTCGATGAGCGCGGGGCGCTCCTCCTTGCTCGCCTTGCCGACGAGCTTCGCGTGCGCGTTCTGCTCGGCGCGCAGCCGCTCGTACTCGGTGATGGCCGCGCGGCGGGCGCTCTCGGCGGCGAGCGCGTCGTCGACGTGGGAGACGGGGTCGCCGCGGCGCTCCTGGCTGGCCTTCACGAGGTCGGGCTGCTCGCGCAGCAGCTGAGGATCGATCACGAGGACAGTCTACGAGCGGGCGGCGGGCGCCTCCGACCCGTGCTCCCCAGGCGGCGCGGGGTACTGTGCCGACATGCGAGCAGGCATCGTCTTCAACCCGGTCAAGCTGTCGCGCGACGAGCTCGCGCCGCAGGTCGAGACGGCGCAGCCGCTCGAGTGGTCGGAGCCCGCCTGGTTCGAGACCGCGCCCGACGACGGCGGCGCCGCGGCGGTGCGGGCGGCGCTCGACGCGGGCGTCGACCTGCTCATCGTCGCCGGCGGCGACGGCACGGTGCGCATCGCGGCCGATCTCATCACCGGCACCGATGTGCCGCTCGCGATCGTGCCCGCGGGCACCGGCAACCTGCTGGCGCGCAACCTGGGCATCGACGTGGGCAGCCTGCGCGCGGCGATGCGCACGGCGTTCGGCGGCGAGGAGCGCGAGATCGACCTGGGCGAGCTCGAGCTCGAGTCGCCCGACGGCAGCCGCGCCCGGCACGCGTTCGCCGTCATGGTGGGCTTCGGGCTCGACGCCGAGATGATCGACGCGACCGACGAGGAGCTCAAGAAGAAGGTCGGCTGGCTCGCCTACGTGGATGCGGCGGGCCGCGTGATCTCGACGCTCGACAAGGTGCGCGTGCAGGTGCGCATGGATGCCGCCCGCACCGTGCGGCAGACGGTGAACACGATGGTGATCGGCAACTGCGGCACGGTGACGAACGGCATCGTGCTGCTGCCCGACGCGGCGATCGACGACGGGCTGCTCGACATCGCCCTGATCCGCCCGCGGGGCGCGCGCGGCTGGCTGCAGGTCGCGGGCTACATCACCCGCAACAACCTGCTCGTGACGAAGCTGCTGCGCCGCAGGGGCCACCTCGGCAGGCAGCGCACGGGCGCCGCGCTCGGCTACGGGCAGGCGAAGGAGACGGTCGCCCGGCTCGAGCAGCCGCGCGCGGTGCAGGTCGACGGCGACGTGGTCGGCGAGGCCATCGCGCTGCGGGCGACGATCCGCGAGGACGCGCTCGTCGTGCGCGTGCCCGAGCGGCGCGCGATGGAGGGGCCGGCGATCTAGGCCTCGGGCTCGCCCGCGAGCAGGCCGCGCAGCCAGTCGCGCGCATCCTCGAACGACCCGTTCGAGTAGCGCCGCTCGACCACGGTGCGCTGCTCGTCGGCGCGCGGGTACGAGCCCAGGAACGTCACCTTGGGCGAGAAGCGCTTGAGGCCCAGCAGCGCATCCGCCACCCGTTCGTCGCGGATGTGCCCGTCGGCGTCGAGCACGAAGCGGTAGCGGCCGAGCCGGTCGCCGATCGGGCGCGACTGGATGAGCGAGAGGTTCACGCCGCGGGTCGCGAACTGCTCGAGCATGTCGAGCAGCTCGCCGGGCTCGTCGCTCGGCAGCTCGACCACGAGGCTCGTCTTGTCGGCACCGGTCGGCTCCCCCGGTGCGCCCGCGCGACCGACGAACAGGAACCGCGTCACCGCATCCGGGTTGTCGCCGATCCGGTCGGCGAGCACCTCGAGCCCGTCGACCCAGTGCCCGATCGTGGGGGTCGAGAGCGCCGCCTGGGCGCCGCTGCTGCCGAGGTCGGCGGCGGCGGTGACGTTGGAGGCAGCGGGCAGGTGCGCGCGGCCCGGCAGCTCGCGCTGCAGCCAGCCCGTGCACTGCGCCCACGCGACCGGGTGCGCCGCGATGACCCGGATGTCCTCGAGCGCGACGCCCGCGGGGGCGACGAGCGAGAAGTTCACGCTCACGACGTGCTCCGAGATGATGCGCAGGCCCGGCGTGGCCGCGAGTGCGTCCTGCGCGGCGGTCACGCCTCCCTCGATCGAGTTCTCGATCGCGATCATCGCGGCGTCGGAGCGGCCCTCGCTGACGGCCGAGAGCGCCTCAGCGACGTTCGCGACCGGCACCCGCTCGGCGCCCTCGAGGCCCGCGACCTGCTCGAGCGCGGCCTCGGTGAACGTGCCGCGGGGACCGAGGAACGTGACGACGCGCGGCTGGCTCATGCCACCAGCCTAGGGTCGCGCGGCATCCTCCATCGGCGCGACGGCAGCCAGCGAGCGGATGGCGGCGAGCGTGCGCTCGACATCGGCCGGCGTCGTCGCCCACGACGACATCGAGCAGCGCAGCGCCGCCCGCCCCCGCCACTGCGCGCCGGTCACGACGGC
This sequence comes from Agrococcus sp., assembly GCA_035704865.1. GTDB lineage: Bacteria > Actinomycetota > Actinomycetes > Actinomycetales > Microbacteriaceae > Agrococcus. The sequence continues at coordinate 2,350 of DASSWM010000278.1, read as the reverse complement.
CGTGCCCTCCGCGAGGATGGCGCCGCCGAGGGCCCGCGTCGCCTCGTCGGAGCCGAGCCGGAACATCACCTGCGTGTAGTCGACGTCGTTCACGACCTCGACGCCCGCGATGCCGGCCAGACCCGCCGCCATCGCCGCCGCGTTCGCGTGCAGACGATCGACGAGCGCCGCGACGCCCGCGCGGCCGAGGCTGCGCAGCGCCGCCCACGCCGGCACGCCGCGCGCGCGGCGCGAGAGCTCGGGCGTGACGTCCCACGGGTCGAGGCCCGTGTAGACGAGGTAGTCGCCGCCCGTGCGGAAGGCCGCGATCGAGTCGGCCGGGTCGCGCACGATCGCCATCCCGCAGTCGTACGGCACGTTGAGCGTCTTGTGCGCATCCGTCGCCCACGAGTCGGCCTGCGCCATGCCGGCCGTGAGCGGCCGCAGCGACGGCGACGCCGCCGCCCACAGGCCGAAGGCGCCGTCGACGTGCACCCACGCGCCGTTCCTGTGCGCGATCGGGATGAGCGCCTCGAAGTCGTCGAAGGCACCAGTGTGCACCTCGCCCGCCTGCAGGCAGACGATGAGCGGCCCCTCGCCCTGCTCGAGCGTCCGCTCGAGGGCGTCGGGACGCATCCGCCCCTGGCCATCGGCGTCGACGACGGCGATCTCGCTGCGGCCGATGCCGAGGAAGCGCGCGGCGCGGTCGATCGAGCCGTGCCGGTCGGCGCCCACGACGAAGCGCACGGCGGGCGCGCCGCGCAGGCCGAGGTCGGCGAGATCCCAGTCGGCGCGGGCGAGCACGGCGTTGCGGGCCGCCGCGAGGCACGTGAAGTTGGCGAGCTGGCCGCCCGTGACGAAGCCGACGCTCGCCTCGGCGGGGAGGCCGAGCAGCTCGAGCATCCACTGCCCGGCGACGCGCTCGAGCGCGACGGTCGTGGGGGTGAGCATCGCCGAGCCGGAGTTCTGATCCCAGGCGGAGACGAGCCAGTCGGCCGCGAGCGCCGCCGGCAGCGTGCCGCCGATGACGAAGCCGAAGAAGCGGGGGCCCGGGATGCCGACCAGGCCCGGGTCGGCGCCCTCGGCGAGCTGCTCGACGACCGCGACGGGGTCGAGCCCCTCCTCCGGCAGCGCGCCGCCGAACACTGCGAGCATGTCGTCGAGGCTCGCGCGCGGCCACACGGGCCGATCGTCGAGCGTGCTGAGGAACGCCATCGCGCTGCGGTGCGCGGCGTGCAGCGCACGGCCCCGATCGTCCACGGGCACAGTGTCGCACCGCGCGATCGGCGCGGCAATGGGCCTCCTCGCCGGGCGCGGGGCCGAACCTGAGGGCCGCGCCCGCCCGCCGCACCACCGCCGGTGCTTGGATGGGGCCATGACTCGCGCCGGCACGGTTGCCCAGCCCCAGGACCTCATCGACGTCAGCGCCCTCGAGCGCGCCTACTACGAGCTCGTGCCCAACGTGTCGGACCCCGACCAGGCCGTCGCGTTCGGCACGAGCGGCCACCGCGGCAGCGCCTTCGACACGGCGTTCAACGAGACGCACATCCTGGCGATCACGCAGGCGATCTGCGAGTACCGGGCGGGGCAGGGCATCACGGGGCCGCTCTTCATCGGCCGCGACACGCACGCGCTCTCGCTGCCGGCCGAGCGCACCGCGCTCGAGGTGCTCGTCGCCAACGGGGTGAGGGTGATGGCGGATGCGCGGGGCTCGGTGACGCCGACCCCGGCCGTCTCGCGCGCCATCCTCGACCACAACCACAACGCATCCGCCGAGCAGGCCGACGGGATCGTCGTCACCCCCAGCCACAACCCGCCCCGCGACGGCGGCTTCAAGTACAACCCGCCCCACGGCGGCCCGGCCGACTCGGACGCGACCGGCTGGATCGCGAAGCGCGCGAACGAGCTCATCGCGGCGGGCCTCGAGGGCGTCCGGCGCGAGCCGATCGAAGGCGGCAGCGACGCGCGCGTCGAGCTGTACGACTTCCGCGAGGAGTACGTCAAGGCGCTCGGCCGCGTGCTCGACTTCGAGGCGATCAAGGCGAGCGGCATCCGCATCGGCGCCGACCCGCTCGGCGGCGCGGCGGTCGACTACTACGGCGCGATCGCCGAGCGCTACGGCATCGACCTCACCGTCACGAACCCGGCGGTCGACCCGACGTGGGCGTTCATGACGCTCGACTGGGACGAGAAGATCCGCATGGACTGCTCGAGCCCCAACGCGATGGCGTCGGTGCTCGCCCGCAAGGACGAGTTCGACATCCTCACGGGCAACGACGCCGACGCCGACCGGCACGGCATCGTCACGCCCGACGGCGGCCTCATGAACCCCAACCACTTCCTCGCGGTCGCGATCGAGTACCTCTTCGCG
>DASSWM010000277.1:0-10341 GCA_035704865.1 Agrococcus sp. | reverse complement strand
GTCGCGAGCGCCGTCACCTCGGCCGTTCCGGTGGCGAGGATGCCCTCGTGCACGCTCTCGAGGCGCAGCACGAGATCGACGGGCTGGTCGGGCAGCACGGCCGCCAGTCCCTCGCCGACCTTCTCGCCGAACGGCGCGGTCTCGTGGACCTCGCGCATCTCGCCCGGCTTGCGCACGATGTCGCGCACAGAGATCACGAACGGGTGGGGGGTACGCATGCACCAAGTCTACGGGCCCGGCGACCTCACCCGGCCGCGCCCCCGACCCCGTCGTGACGCGGCCGCTGGCGCGCCGCATCCGAATGGTGAGGATCCGTGCTGCGGCGGTGCCATGATGCACTCGTGTCAGCGTTGCGCGCCGTGCCCCTTGCCCTCATCGGCTGGCTCGTGTGCGTCGAGCTCACGAGCGGCGTGCTGCAGGGCTACTACGTGACGCTCACGCCCGACATCGCCCGGCATCTGGGCGTCACCGACGCCGACGTCAACTGGTTCGAGGCCGGGCAGCTGCTGCTGTCGGCGCTCATGGTGCCGGTGCTCGCGAAGCTCGGCGACATGCACGGCCACAAGAAGATGCTGCTGCTCTCGACCGCGATCACGGCGGGCGCGAGCTGGTGGATGGCGTTCGCCGGCGACTTCTGGAGCTACCTCATCGCGTTCTCGCTGCAGGGCGCGTACACGGTGTGGCTGCCGCTCGAGGTGGCGCTCATCTTCGACCGCGGCCGCCGCTCGGGCACGGCGCGCTCGGCGACCCGGCGCGCGGCCGGCATGCTCGTGATCGCGCTCGAGGCCGGCGCCATCATCGGCGCGCTCGGCGCCGCCGCCGCCTTCGGGGCGTTCGGCGAGGCGATGCCGCCGACGCTCCTGCTGCCTGCCGCGATGGTCACGCTGTGCTTCTTCGCGATCCTGTGGGGCGTGCCGGAGTCCGAGCCGCTCCCCGACCGCGAGCTCGACGCGGGCGGCTTCGTGCTGCTGGCGCTCTCGCTGCTCACCATCACCTCGGGGCTCACGTTCCTCAAGATCGGCGGGCCCGAGGCGTGGTGGGGCTGGGCGGTCATGGCGATCGGCATCGCGCTGCTGCTGCCGTTCGGCCGCTGGGTGCTCGGCAAGGACGACCCGGCGATCGACCTGCGCGTCATGCGCCGGCCGGAGATGTGGCCCGTGCAGCTCACGGCGGGCCTCGTGGGCGTGAGCCTGCTGGGCGCGCAGACGCCGCTCGCGACCTACGCCGGCACCGACCCCTCGCTCGGCTACGGGCTCGGCCTGGATGCGAGCGGACGGTCGATCCTCATCGGCGTCTACCTGCTCTCGCTCATCGCCGGCGCCGCGACCCTCGCCGTGCTCTCGGCGCGCGTGCGCCCGCGCCTGCTGCTCATCGTGGCCGCGAGCCTCGTCGGCATCGGCTACCTGCTGCTCGTGCCCTTCCACCTGGAGATCTGGCAGGTCTTCGCGTGCATGGCCGTCGCAGGCGTCGGCTCCGGCGCGCTCGTGGGCGCGCTGCCCGCGGCGGCGGCCGCTGCCGCGCCGCGCGGCCAGACCGGCATCGCCACGGCGATGACCAACACGACGAAGACGATCGGCGGCTCGTTCGCCTCCTCGATCTTCGCCATCGTGCTCGCCGTCGGCGCGATCGGCACCGCCGCGAGCATCGGAGGCTACATCGTCGTCTGGATCATCTGCGGCGTCACGGCGCTCGTAGCCGCCGTGGGCCTCATCGCGGTCCCCCGGCTCGCGTTCGCCGACCCGGAGCCCGTGCCGGACGCGACGCCCGCCACGCGCGTCTGAGCCGACCGCCCGCCGATCGCCCGCGCGACGTCGAGCGCGGCTACGCCTTCGCCTGCAGCGGCCCCTTGTGCACCATCCACGGGTGCGTCTGCGCGACGGGCTTGATGATCGTCTCGTCGACCGACACGTGACCCGGCAGCGCCAGGATGTCGGTCATGACGCGCGCCACGTCGTCGGCCGACAGGGGGTCCTGCACGTCCCGGTAGACCGCATCCGCCTTCGCCTGGTCGCCGTCGAACCGCACGAGGCTGAACTCCTCGGTCCACACCATGCCGGGCGCGATCTCCATCACGCGGATGGGCTCGCCGTGCAGCTCGAGCCGCAGCACGTCGACGAGCTGCTTCTCGGCCGACTTCGCGGCGTTGTAGCCCGAGCCGCCCTGGTACGACACGGTCGCCGCGATCGACGTGACGACCATGATCTCGGCGTAGCCGCCGTCCTGCGTCGACGCCCGCAGCAGCGGCAGCACCGCGTCGATGACGCGCTTGGTCGCGATGACGTTCGACTCGAACATCCAGCGCCAGTCGTCGATCGTCGTCTCGGCAAGGTGCGCCGCGCCCTTCGCGCCGCCCGCGACCTGCACGAGACCGGTCGGGCGGAACGCCGCCGCGGCCTCGGCGAACGCCGCGACCGCGGCCTCGTCGGTGAGGTCGGCCGCGAACGTCTCGCAGCCGGTCTCCGCCGCGAGCGCCTCGAGCCGCTCCGCGCGCCGCGCGACCGCGAGCACCCGCCATCCGCGCGCGACGGCCTGCCGGGCCACCGCCTCCCCGATGCCGCTCGACGCTCCCGTGACGATGATCCGCTTCTCGCTCATATGCGACATGCAAGCATCGGATGCGTCGTCCGCGCCACTCGGGCGAGTGTTACGCCGTGCGACGTGCGCGTCTGGCGCCGCACGGCCGGCTGGCCCAGACTCGACCCAAGACTTCGACGGCCAGGGTCCGCAACCGGATCAGGGCGAACCCGGAACCGGGTCGCCCAGGCCACCACCACCCAGCGAGGAGAGACCCATGAGCGACTGGAAGTTCGAGACCCTCCAGGTCCACGCGGGCGCGCAGCCCGACCCGACGACCAAGGCGCGCATCACGCCGGTCTACCGCACGACGTCGTACGTGTTCGACAGCACCGACCACGCCGCGCGCCTGTTCGGCCTCGCCGAGTTCGGCAACATCTACTCGCGCATCCAGAACCCGACGAACGACGTCGCCGAGCAGCGCATCGCCGCGCTCGAGGGCGGCACCGCGGCGCTGCTCCTCGCCTCCGGCCAGTCGGCGACCACGTACGCGATCCTCAACATCGCGGGCGCCGGCGACCACTTCGTCGCGTCCTCGTCGATCTACGGCGGCACCTACAACCTCTTCAACTTCACGCTGCGCAGGCTCGGCATCGAGGTGACGTTCGTCGAGGACCAGGACGACCTCGACGAGTGGCGCCGCGCCATCCGCCCCAACACCAAGGCGCTCTTCGCCGAGACGATCGGCAACCCGCGCATCAACCTGCTCGACATCGCGGGCGTCGCCGACGTCGCCCACGGCGCGGGCGTGCCGCTCATCGTCGACAACACGATCGCGACGCCGTACCTCATCCGCCCGCTCGAGCACGGCGCCGACATCGTCGTGCACTCGGCGACGAAGTTCCTCGGCGGCCACGGCTCGGTCGTCGCGGGCGCGATCGTCGACGGCGGGAAGTTCGCCTGGTCGCAGTCGGACAAGTTCCCCGGCCTCACGACGCCCGACGAGTCGTACCACGGCGTCACCTACACCGAGGCGCTCGGCGACGCGATCGCGTACATCATCAAGGCGCGCGTGACGCTGCTGCGCGACGTCGGCGCCGCCGCCAACCCGGATGCCGCATGGCAGCTGCTGCAGGGCATCGAGACGCTCTCGCTGCGCATCGACCGCCACGTCGAGAACGCGACGAAGGTCGCGCAGTTCCTCGAGGCCCACCCGCAGATCGCCGCAGTGCACTACGCGGGCCTGCCCTCGAGCCCCTGGCACGAGCGCGGCACGCAGATCGCCCCCAAGGGCACGGGCGCGGTGCTCTCGTTCGAGCTCGTCGGCGGCGTCGAGGCGGGGAAGGCGTTCGTCGACTCGCTCGAGCTCTTCAGCCACCTCGCCAACATCGGCGACGTGCGCTCGCTCGTCATCCACCCCGCATCGACCACGCACGCGCAGCTGAGCCCCGAGCAGCAGCTCTCGGCCGGCGTCACGCCGGGCCTCGTGCGGCTGTCGGTCGGCATCGAGCACGTCGACGACCTCATCGCCGACCTCGCGCGCGGCCTCGAGGCGGCGGCGACCCAGTCGCAGGCGGCCGAGGCCGCCACGGCCTGACGACGGCGAGCGGCGGGCACCCGTGGACTGGCAGCTGAGCGACGACGCGCAGCCTGCCGCCAGGGTGCCCGCTTCCCGGTTGAGCGAGGCCGCGCTGCTGGACGCCGGCGCCGGCGGCGCGGGGCGCACCGAGGCGCGGCCCGTGCCCGTCACGGGCGCCTGGCGGCCGGGCGACGACCCGGGCGAGCGGCAGTTCGCGCGCATCGGCGACCTCGACGCGGAGGCGGGCGGCACGATCGCGGATGCGGTGGTCGCCTTCGAGACGTGGGGTCGCCTCAACGAGGCCCGCGACAACGCCGTGCTCGTGCTGCACGCGCTCACGGGCGACAGCCACGTGCGCGGCGCGGCAGGCCCGGGGCACGCGACCGCCGGCTGGTGGGAGGACGTCGTCGGCCCCGGCCGCGCGATCGACACCGACCGCCACTTCGTCGTCGCGCCCAACATGCTCGGCGGCTGCCAGGGCTCGACGGGGCCCGCCTCGCTCGCGCCCGACGGCGTGGAGTGGGGCTCGCGCTTCCCGCGGGTGACGGTGCGCGACCAGGTCGAGGCGCAGCGCCGCCTCGCCGACCGCCTGGGCATCGGCCGCTGGCGCGCGGTGGTCGGCGGCTCGATGGGCGGCATGCACGCGCTCGAGTGGGCGGTGACGCACCCCGACCGGGTCGGCGCGACGGCGCTGCTGGCGTCGAACGCCGCGACGAGCGCCGACCAGATCGCGCAGAACACGCTGCAGATCGAAGCGGTCACGAGCGATCCCGGCTGGCTCGGCGGCGACTTCTACGACCTGCCCGGGCATGCCGGTCCGGCGCGCGGCCTCGCGCTCGCGCGCCGCATGGCCATGCTCGGCTACCGGTCGCAGCAGGAGCTCAACGAGCGCTTCCGCCGCGAGTGGCAGTCGAGCGTCGACCCGCTCGCCGGCGGCCGCTTCCAGGTCGAGTCATACCTCGACGTGCACGGCAACCGCTTCACGCGCCGCTTCGACGCGGGCTCCTACGTGCGGCTCGTCGACGCGATGTCGACGCACGACGTGGGCCGGGGCCGCGGCGGCGTCGAGGCTGCGCTCGAGCGCATCGCCTCACCGGCGCTCGTCGTCGGCATCTCCAGCGACCGGCTCTTCCCCGTCGCCGATCAGCAGCGGCTCGCCGCGGGCATCCCGACGAGCGTCTCGGGCGCCGAGCCGATCGTGCTCGAGAGCGGCTTCGGCCACGACGCGTTCCTCATCGAGTCCGGCCGCGTGGGCGACCTGCTCGCGACGCTCATCGACTGAGAGCGCGTACGGCCCGCGCCGCGCCGCGCGCACGAGCATCCACACGGCGCCCGCCAGGATGCCGACGTGCACGAGGTTGCGCACCGTGAGCAGCAGCACCGCGAGCGGGTCGCCCGCGACGAGCCAGCCGTAGGTCCACGGGAACTGCAGCTGCGTCAGCAGCGACACGAGCCCGATCGCGCCCACCCCGATCCAGTGCCGTCGGCCGCCGACCTCGGCCAGCAGCAGCGCCGGCACCGTCAGCCACAGCACGAACTGCGGCGATCCGACCTTGTTCGTCACGATCATGGCGGCCACGAGCGCGACCGCGAGCCACACGATCGCCTCGCGGCCGTGCGAGCGCCGCACCGCGAGCGCGCCCAGCGCGCACAGCGCGAGCACCGCGGCGACCAGCAGCGGCGTCGCGAACGCCGCGACCTGCCCGACGCCGTCGTAGTCGACCTGGTACGTGTAGATCTGCCGGTCGAAGTACACGTGCGCGTCGCCGCCCGCCGCCGCGATCCACATGTACGGCGTGGCCGCGACCGCCTCGATCTGCAGCCCGCGGTCGCCCTGCTGCAGCAGGAACGAGAGCGCGTGCTCCGAGCCGAGCATCGCCGCCACGAGCAGCACCGCACCCGACACGATCGCGCCCGCGACGAGGATGCGCAGCCGCTGCCTGCGCGCGATGAGCAGCGCGAGGAACAGCACGCCCGGCCACACCTTCATCCACGCCGCCGCCGTGAACGCGGCCGCGGCGAAGCCCGTGCGGCCGCGCCGCAGCACGACGAGCCCGATGATGCACACCGCGACCGCGACGGTGTCGATCCGGCCGAGCGCGACCGGGCCGAGCGCGAGCTGCAGCCCGAGCCACGTGAAGGCGAGCAGCCGCCCGCGCGGGACGCCCAGCAGCATGCCGAACGCGACCGCGTCGAGCGCCGTCACCAGCAGCATCCACACGACGGGCAGCGCATCCGGCCCCGCGACGCTCGCGAGCAGGATCGGCGCCCAGGCGAGCAGCGGGTAGACCCACTCGACGTCGATGCCGAGCCACTCGCCCGGCTGGCCGGGGCCGCCCATGCCCTGCTCGAGCCAGAACGGGTAGACCGAGATGACGTCGCCGTAGGCGCCCGAGACGCTCGGCACGTTGAGGATCGCCAGCAGCGCGTGCACGCCGCCGAACGCGAGCCAGGCCCAAGCCCGCTCGCGGCTCAGAAGAGCCTCCTGGTCGCGTCGCGCACCTCGCCGACCAGCTCCTCGATGATGTCCTCGAGGAAGAGCAGGCCCGTCGTCTCGCCGCTCGCGTCGAACGCCCGAGCGATGTGGGCGCCCGTGGAGCGCATGAGCGCCAGCGCATCCTCGACCTCGGCGTCCTGGTAGATCGCGGCGAGCTGGCGGATGCGCTTGGCCGGCACGGGCAGGTCGGCGTGGGCGTCGTCGGCGCCCAGCACGTCCTTGATGTGCACGTAGCCGCTGGGCGTGCCCTCCGCGTCGGCGACGATGTAGCGCGAGAAGCCGCGCTCGCGCACGGCCGCCTCGACGTCGGCGGTCGTCGCACCCGCGGGCAGCGTGACGATGTCGGCCAGCGGCAGCGCGACGTCGCGCACGCGGCGCTCGGTGAACTCGAACGTGCGCGTGATCGCGCCGGTGGGGTCGAACAGCACGCCCTCGCGCTTCGAGGTCTCGACGATCGTCTCGACCTCGTCGATCGTGAACGCGCTCGCGGCCTCGTCGACCGGCTGCACCCGGAACAGCCGCAGGATGCCGTTCGCGACCGCGTTCATCGCCCAGATGACGGGCTTGAAGACGCGCGAGATGAGCACGAGCGGCGGCGCGAGCAGCAGCACCGCGCGGTCGGGCACCGAGAACGCGGCGTTCTTCGGCACCATCTCGCCCAGCACGACGTGCAGGTACGTCACGAGCAGCAGCGCGATGACGAACGCGACGACCGAGACGACCTCGGGCGCGAGCCCCGTCCACTCGAGCGGGCCCTCGAGCAGGTGGTGGATCGCGGGCTCGGAGACGTTGAGGATCAGCAGCGAGCAGATCGTGATGCCCAGCTGGCACATCGCCAGCATGAGCGACACGTGCTCCATCGCCCAGAGCGCGAGCTTCGCCGCGGCGTTGCCGCGGTCGGCGAGCGGCTCGATCTGGCTGCGCCGCGCAGAGATGACGGCGAACTCGGCGCCGACGAAGAAGGCGTTGGCCGCCAGCAGGATGACGAGCCACATGATGCCGAGCCAGTCGCTCATCGCTCCTCCTCCGTCGGCTCCGGGCGCGCGGTGTGCCGCACGCGGTCGACGCGGCGGCCGTCGATGCGCTCGACGCGGAGCGTGCCGCTCGCGATCTCGACCGTGTCGCCGATCTTCGGCAGCTCGCCGAGCTCGGCCATGATGAAGCCGCCGACGGTCTCGTACGGGCCGTCCTCGGGGATCTCGATCCTCGCCCGCTCGCGCAGCTCGTCGGGCCGCAGCTCGCCGGGGAAGGTCACCCAGCCCGGCCCCTGGATCACATCGACGTGCATCCGGTCGTGCTCGTCGGCGACCTCGCCCACGACCTCCTCGACGAGATCCTCGAGCGTCGCGATGCCCGCGGTGCCGCCGTACTCGTCGACCACGATCGCCAGCTGGTAGCCGCGCTCCTTGAGGTCCGACAGCAGCGCGTCGAGGTGCACCGACTCCGGCACGCGGTGCGGCTCCTCGGCGATCGCAGCGACCGGCACGTCGGCCCGGCGCTCGCGCGGCACCGAGATGGCCTGCTTGATGTGGGCGATGCCGATGACGTCGTCGAGGTCGCCGTCGATCACCGGGAAGCGCGACAGGCCCGTGCGGTGCGCGAGCGCGACCAGGTCGGCGACCGAGTCGGAGCGCTCGATCGCGTCCACGCGCGGCCGGGGCGTCATGACGTCGCCCGCCGTGAGCTCCGAGAATCGCAGGGTGCGCGAGAGCAGCGACGCCGCGCCCGCGTCGAGCGCGCCCTCCATGGCGCTGCGGCGCACGAGCGTCGAGAGCTCCTCGGCGGTGCGGGCGCCCGAGAGCTCCTCCTTGGGCTCGAGCCCGATCGAGCGCAGGATGCCGTTGGCGGATCCGTTGAGGGCGAGCACCGCGGGCTTGAAGACGGCGGTGAACGCGCGCTGGAAGGGCGTGACGCCGATCGCGGTGCCGAGCGGCTTCGCGAGCGCGAGGTTCTTGGGCACGAGCTCGCCGATGATCATCGACAGGATCGTCGCGCCGGTCATGGCGATCACGCTCGAGAGCGGCCCGGCGAAGCCCTCCGCGAGCCCCCACGAGACGAGCACGGGCGTGAGCAGGCGCGAGATCGCCGGCTCCATCGTGTAGCCCGTGAGCAGCGTCGTGAGCGTGATGCCCAGCTGCGCGCTCGAGAGGTGGGTCGAGGTCTGCTTGAGCGCCTTGATGGTGCCCTCGAGCCGGGTCTCGCCACGTGCGCGGCGGGCCTCGACCTCTGAGCGGTCGAGGTTGACGAGCGCGAACTCGCTGGCGACGAAGAGGCCGGTTCCGATCGTCAGGACGACGCCGATGGCGATGAGGACTGCGTCCATCAGCCGATCGGTTCCGGCACGGGACTATGACTGGTGTCGTCGTTCACGGGAGGAATCCTAGCGGCCGGGACCGAGCGCATCCCGAGCGTTCACCAGCTCACAGGCAGGGCCTTGCCCTCCTCGTAGCCGGCGGCCGACTGCACGCCGACGCGGGCGCGCTCCCGGAACTCCGGCACGGTCGACGCGCCCGCGTACGTGAACGAGGAGCGCACGCCCGACGTGATCATGTCGATGAGGTCCTCGACGCTCGGCCGCTGCGGGTCGAGCAGGATCGTCGACGACGAGATGTCCTCCGCGAAGAGCGTTTTGCGGGCGAGCTCGTACGCGTCGAGCCCGCCGAAGCGGTCGACGACCGCCTTGGTCGACGCCATCCCCCACGACTCCTTGTAGAGCCTGCCGCGATCGTCGCGCTGCAGCCGCCCCGGCGCCTCGATCGTGCCCGCGAACCACGAGCCGACCATGACGGAGGATGCGCCCGCGGCGAGCGCGAGCGCGACGTCGCGCGGATAGCGCACGCCGCCGTCGGCCCACACGCGTGCGCCCAGCTCGATCGCAGTCGCGGCGGTGTCGAGCACCGCGGAGAACTGCGGCCGCCCGACCGCGGTCATCATGCGCGTCGTGCACATCGCGCCCGGGCCGACGCCCACCTTGACGATCGACGCGCCCGCGCCGACGAGGTCGCGCACGCCGTCGGAGGAGACGACGTTGCCGGCGGCGACCGGCACTGAGTCGCCGATCGCGCTCCGCACGGCCTCGATCGCGCGCAGCATGCCGCCCTGGTGGCCGTGCGCGGTGTCGACGACGACGACGTCGGCGCCGGCTTCGACGAGCGCCTTCGCCTTCGCGCCCGGATCGCCGTTGATGCCGACCGCGACGGCGACCGCGAGGCGACCGGATGCGTCCAGTGCCGGCGCGTAGATGTCGAGCCGGAGCGCGCCGAGGCGCGAGGCGATGCCGACGCAGCGACCATCGTCGACGACGGGCGCCACGTCGACGCCCTCGCGCTCGAGCGCCGCGAACATCGCCCGGCCGTCGGCGACCTCGGCCAGGCGCAGCACAGGCAGGTGCGAGTGCAGCAGGTCGCCGAGCGTGGCGTCGGGCAGCGCGGACGCGAGGCGCTCGGCCGGGATCGCGCCGAGCAGCGCACCGTCGGCGTCCTCGACGACGACGCAGTGGCCGGCGAGCGCCGGGACGCGCTCGAGCACCGACAGCACGACGTCGCCGGGGGCCGCGCGGTGCGGCGACTCGAGCCCGATCGGCTGCGACTTCACCCAGCGGATCGAGGCCGCGGTCTGCTCGGCGGGAGGATCCTGCGTGAGCACCGCGAGCCCACCGCGGCGCGCGAGCGTCGCCGCCATGCGCGGTCCCGTGACGGAGTTCATGTTGGCGGCCACGATCGGGAGCGTCGCGCTCGTGCCGTCGTCGGGC
>DASSWM010000276.1:0-2862 GCA_035704865.1 Agrococcus sp. | reverse complement strand
GGCACCCGGCGAGCCGCAGGAGGCCGCCGCGCCCTACGGCGGTGCGGCGAGCGGCCAGAAGCGGGTCCGCATCCGGCACTTCCAGAAGGCGAAGCAGGACGGCGTGAAGATCGTCGGCCTCACGAGCTACGACTACCTCTCTGCGCAGGTGTTCGACAAGGCGGGCATCGACTTCCTGCTCGTGGGCGACTCGGCGGGCAACACCGTCTTCGGCTACGACACGACGCTGCCGGTGACGGTCGACGAGCTCATCCCGCTCACGCGGGCGGTCGCGCGAGCCGCGAAGCGTGCGCTCGTCGTGGCCGACATGCCCTTCGGCTCGTACGAGGTGAACGCCCGCGAGGCGCTGCACACCGCGATCCGCTTCATGAAGGAGACGGGCGCGCACGCGGTGAAGCTCGAGGGCGGCGAGCGCTCGGCCGAGCAGATCCGCCGCGTCGTCGAAGCGGGCATCCCGGTCATGGGCCACGTCGGCTACACGCCGCAGTCGGAGCACGGGCTGGGCGGCCACGTCATCCAGGGCCGCGGCGAGGCGGGCGCCGAGCAGCTGCTGCGCGATGCGCGCGCGGTCGAGGAGGCGGGCGCGTTCGCGGTCGTGCTCGAGATGGTGCCCTCCGAGTCGGCGAAGCTCGTCACCGAGGCGCTCTCCATCCCGACGCTCTCGGTGGGCGCGGGCCCGCACTGCGACGGCCAGCTGCTCGTCTGGAGCGACTGGGCCGGCATGACGACCGGCCGCATCCCCAAGTTCGTCAAGCAGTACGCGCAGCTCGCGCAGACGCTCGAGCAGGCCGCCGTGTCGTTCCGCGAGGATGTCGCGAACGGCGCCTACCCCGCGCCCGAGCACGAGTACGAGTAGCCGCATGCGCGTCGCCCTGCTGCTGCGCGGCGTCAACGTCGGCGGCGTGACGGTGCGCTCCGCGGACCTGCGTGCGCTGCTCGCCGACGCGGGCCTCGGCGACGTCGCCACCGTGCTCGCGAGCGGCAACGCCGTGGTGACGGCGACGGATGCGTCGGCCGCGGCCGAGGCGGCCGAGAGTGCGCTGGAGAGGCGGTACGGCAAACGCATCCGCGTGCTGGGCATCGCGATCGACGCGCTCGCCGCGGTCGTCGCGGACTATCCGCACGCCGAGGACGACGAGCACACGCCCTACGTGGTCTTCGAGCTCGAGCCCGGCATCGCCGCCGAGCTCGCCGCGCTCGAGCCCGGCGAGGGCGAGGCGATCGCGCTCGGCGACGGCGCCGGCGTCGTGCACTGGTCGAACCCCAAGGGCACGACGCTCACGAGCCCGTTCGCGAAGGCGCTCGAGCGCACGGCGAAGGATCGCGTCACGACGCGCAACGTCCGCACGCTGCGGAAGGTGCTCGCCGCAGCCTGAGCCGCTCGTCGAGCAGCGCCCCGCGTGCTCGTCGAGCAGCGCCGCAGGCGGGTGTCGAGACGCCCGCGCTCAGCGCTGCGCGGGATCCGAGTCCGGCGCCTCCGCGCCGCCCTCGGTGCCCTCGCCGCCCGTCTCGCGCACGGACGTGCCCCAGCTGTCCTCGGCGGCCTCCTCCGCCGCCCAGGCGCGCGAGCGCTCCTTGATGATCTCGGGCGCGCGAGCCGCCTCCTCGCGAGAGTGGAAGGGGCCAGCCCGGTCGTAGCCGGGCGAGACCATGCCCTCCTCGACGACGCCGGTCTCCAGGTTGTACCAGTACTCGGTCATGCGGGCCTCCTCGGATCTGCCGCGGTGGGTCTGCCTAGGATGGAGCCTATGCCGAAGGACGCGTCTGGTCACCTCATCCCCGGACCTCTCGGCCCGATGCGCCGGGTGGACGCATCCATCGTCCGGCCAGAGTACGTGGGCAGGCCGGGGCCCGCGAAGCACATCGGCGGCGACGTCTACGACGAGGAGTCGATCGAGCGCATCCGCGCGGCGGGCACCATCGCCGCCGACGCGATCGCGGCGGTCGGCGCGGCCGTGCGGCCGGGCGTGACGACCGACGAGCTCGACCGCATCGGCCACGAGCACGTCACCGGCCACGGCGCCTACCCGTCGACGCTCGGCTACCGCGGCTTCGCCAAGTCGGTGTGCTCGAGCATCAACGAGGTCATCTGCCACGGCATCCCCGACGGCACGGTGCTCGAGCCGGGCGACATCGTCAACATCGACATCACCGCCTACAAGGACGGCGTGCACGGCGACTCGAACCGCACGTTCATCGTGGGCGAGGCCACCGACGAGGTGACGCAGCTCGTCGAGCGCACCGAGGAGGCGCTGCGGCGCGGCATCAAGGCGGCCATGCCCGGCAGGCGCGTCAACGTGATCGGGCGCGCGATCGAGATGTACGCGAAGCGCTTCGGCTACGGCGTCGTGCGCGACTTCACGGGGCACGGCGTCGGCACGTCGTTCCACTCGGGGCTCATCATCCCCCACTACGACACCGACCGCTACGACACCGAGATGGTGCCCGGCATGGTCTTCACGATCGAGCCGATGCTCACGCTCGGCACGCACGAGTGGGAGATGTGGGAGGACGGCTGGACGGTCGTCACGAAGGACCGCTCGATCACCGCGCAGTTCGAGCACACGATCGTCGTGCGCGAGACGGGCGCCGAGATCCTCACGCTGCCCTCCGCCTGATCGGCGCGGGACGGGAGCGGATGCGATCCGTGGCAGGATCGTCGCCGTGACCAAGTCCCAGCACAAGGCCGTCGGCGTCGACATCGGCGGCACCGGCGTCAAGGCAGCCCTCGTCGACGTCGCCGCGGGCACGCTGCTCAGCGATCGCGTGAAGGTGCCGACCCCGGCGGGCGGCGAGCCCGACGCGATCCGCGATGCAGTGGTCGAGCTCGTCAGCCGGCTCGACGTCGACGACGACACCCCG
>DASSWM010000275.1:0-5934 GCA_035704865.1 Agrococcus sp. | reverse complement strand
GAGACCTGGCTGGTGCGGCCAGATCGCGCGTTCATGATGATGCCGATGAGGGTGATGAGGGCGCCGGCGCCCAGCAGGATGTAGCCGATGAGGGCCCAGTTCGCGCCCTCCACCTGCCACAGCGCGGGCACCGCCCACGCGACGATCGCGCCGACGGCCATGAGGAAGATTCCGAAGCCGATGCTCAAGGTGCTCTCCATTCGTCGGGGCGGCCCGGGACCAGGCCGCCTCTGCTGGGAATGTACCCCTCCTCCGCTGGCAGGTCGATGGGCGCGCTCGCGCCACTAGGCTGGGATCCGCGGTCCGCAGGGGTGCGGCGCCGCCGGTCGACGGGCGCGCGGACGCGCCGCAAGGAGGAAGTGTGGAGCAGCTGCGCCTCGCGGTCATCGCAGGAGACGGCATCGGACCCGAGGTCACGCTGGAGGCCAGGCGGGCCATGCGCGCCGCGCTCGAGGGGGTCGAGCTCGTCGAGACCGAGTACGAGCTGGGCGCCGCCCACTACCTCGCGACCGGCGAGATCCTTGAGGACGCGACGCTCGCGAGCCTCGCGCAGCACGACGCCATCCTGCTCGGCGCGGTCGGGGGCGACCCGGCCGACGCGAGACTGGCGGGCGGCATCATCGAGCGCGGCCTGCTGCTGCGCCTGCGCTTCGCGTTCGACCACCACGTCAACCTGCGGCCCACGCGGCTGCACCCCAAGGTGCAGAGCCCGCTGCGCGACCCGGGCGAGATCGACTTCGTCGTCGTGCGCGAGGGCACCGAGGGCCCGTACGTCGGCAACGGCGGCTCGCTGCGCACCGGCACCGAGCACGAGATCGCGAACGAGACGAGCGTCAACACCGCCTTCGGCGTCGAGCGCGTCGTGCGCTTCGCGTTCGAGCTCGCCGAGCAGCGCAGCGGGCGCCTCACGCTCGTGCACAAGAAGAACGTGCTCGTGCACGCCGGCGCCCTCTGGCAGCGCATCGTCGACGCCGTCGCCGCCGAGCACCCGGGCGTCGCCGTCGACTACCTGCACGTCGACGCCGCGACCATCTTCCTCGTCGACCAGCCGAGCCGCTTCGACGTGATCGTGACCGACAACCTCTTCGGCGACATCCTCACCGACCTCGCCGGGGCGGTCGGCGGCGGCATCGGCCTCGCCGCATCCGGTAACCTCAATCCCTCCGGCGCGTTCCCAAGCATGTTCGAGCCGGTCCACGGGTCGGCGCCCGACATCGCCGGCCGCGGCATCGCCGATCCGACTGCCGCGATCATCTCGGCCGCGCTGCTCCTCGAGCACTCCGGACACCCCGAAGCAGGCCACCGCATCCGCGCCGCCGTCGACGCCGACATCGACGAGCGCGACGGAGCGAGCCGCACCACCAGCCAGACGGGCGACGCCATCGTCGCCCGCATCAGCGCTGCCACCCCGATCGGCAAGGAACAGGCATGACCCTCGAGTTCGCACTCACCCGCAATGAGCGGCCCGCGGCCGATGACGTCCGCGCGGGCGTGCTGGCCGAGCCCGGCTTCGGCCGGCACTTCACCGACCACATGGTCACGATCGACTGGACGGTCGACGACGGCTGGCACGACGCCCGCATCGAGCCGTACGGCCCGCTCCAGCTGGATCCCGCATCCGCCGTCCTGCACTACGGGCAGGAGATCTTCGAGGGCATGAAGGCCTACCGCCGCGCCGACGGCTCGGTGTGGACCTTCCGGCCGGACCAGAACGCGAAGCGCATGCAGCGCTCGGCCGCGCGCCTCGCGCTGCCGCAGCTGCCCGAGGAGGACTTCGTCGAGGCGGTGCGCCGGCTCGTGCAGGTGGATGAGGCCTGGGTGCCCGCGGGCGGCGAGAACTCCCTCTACCTGCGGCCGTTCATGATCGCCAACGAGGTGTTCCTCGGCGTGCGGGCGGCGCAGACCGTGCGGTTCATGGTGATCGCGAGCCCCGCGGGCCCCTACTTCGCCGGCGGCGTCAAGCCCGTCTCGATCTGGCTCTCGCGCGAGTACAGCCGGGCCGGCAAGGGCGGCACCGGCGCCGCGAAGTGCGGCGGCAACTACGCAGCGAGCCTGCTGCCGACCCAGCTCGCGGCCGCGCAGGGCTGCGCGCAGGTGCTCTTCCTCGACGAGGAGGGCACCGACCTCGAGGAGCTCGGCGGCATGAACGTCGTGCTCGTCAAGGCCGACGGCACGCTCGTCACGCCCGACTCGGACTCGATCCTCGACGGCGTGACGCGCAACTCGCTGCTGCAGCTGGCAGAGGACGCCGGCCACCGGGTCGAGCGACGCACCGTCACGCTCGCCGAGTGGCGCGACGGCGTCGCCGACGGCAGCATCACCGAGGTGTTCGCGTGCGGCACCGCGGCAGTGCTCACGCCGATCGCGGCGCTCAAGAGCACCGATGAGGTGATCGGCGACCCGGATGCGCCCGCCGGCCCCGTCGCGACCGCATTGCGCAAGCAGCTCACCGACATCCAGTACGGCCGCGGCGAGGACAGCCACGGCTGGATGGTGCAGCTGACGGAGCCCAGCTGATGCGCGTCACGCGATTCCTGCACGGCGAGCGGATCGGCTACGGCGTCGTCGACGAGGATGCGCTCGTCGAGCTCACCGGCGACCCGCTCGTGGTCGGCTTCGACACGACGGGCCAGCGGCTCCCGCTCAGCGATGCGCGCCTGCTCGCGCCCGTCATCCCGCGCTCGAAGGTCGTCGCGGTCGGCCGCAACTACGCCAAGCACGCTGCCGAGATGGGCAACGACGTGCCGACCGAGCCGCTCGTGTTCCTGAAGCCCAACACCTCCGTCATCGGCCCCGGCGACGCGATCGTGCTGCCGCCCGAGTCGCAGGACGTGCACTTCGAGGGCGAGGTCGCGCTCGTCATCGGCCGGGTCGCGCGCCGGCTCACGCGGGAGAACGCGCTCGGCGCGGTGTTCGGTGTCACGGTCGCCAACGACGTGACCGCCCGCGACCTGCAGCGCCGCGAGCCGCAGTGGGCGCGCGCGAAGGGCTTCGACACCTTCTGCCCGCTCGGCCCCGCCATCGAGACCGAGCCCGACTGGGACGCGCTGCGCGTGATCACGCGCGTCGACGGCGAGGTGCGGCAGGACGGGAACTCCACCGACTGGATCTTCGACGCGCCGACCGTGCTCGCGTGGATCACGGCGTCGATGACGCTGCTGCCGGGCGACGTGGTGCTCATGGGCACGCCCGAGGGCGTCGGGCCGCTCAAGGCGGGCCAGACGGTCGAGGTCGAGATCCCCGGCATCGGCACGCTGCGGAATCCCGTGGTGGCGCAGGCCACCGCCTGAGTAGCATCGCAGGCGATGGCGACGCGGGTCGCCGCGAGGCTCGAGGAGGAGTCATGTCGGAGATCCAGCAGCTGATCGGCCGCATGCCGGTGCAGCAGATCGCGCAGCAGGCGGGCGTCGACGAGGCGCAGGCGCGGCAGGCGATCGAGGCCATCGTGCCGACGCTCGTCGGCGGCATGCAGGCGAACGCCCACGACCCCTCCGGCGCGCAGTCGCTCGCCGGCGCGCTCGGCAGCCACCAGGGCCACCTCGACGAGCGCCTCGCGGGCGACGTCGACACCGCCGACGGGCAGAAGATCGTGCACAACGTCTTCGGCGACAACGCCGAGCAGATCGCCCGCGCCGCCGGCGGCGGCTCCGCGCTCGGCGAGATCATCAAGAAGGTCCTGCCGATCGTCGCGCCCATCGTGATGGCATGGATCGCGAACAAGTTCTTCGGCCAGGGCGGCCAGGCCCAGGCGTCGCAGCAGGCGCCCTCCGAGCGCTTCGACTCGCCCTTCGGGCAGGGGACGCCCGGCGCCGGGCAGCCGCAGCAGCAGGGGCAGCCGCAGCAGCAGGGGCAGCCGCAGCAGCAGGGCGGCATGGGCCTCGACGACCTGCTCGGCGGCATCCTGGGCGGCGGCTCCGCGGGGCAGCAGTCCGGCAGCGGCCCGCTCGGCCCGCTCGGCGACATCCTGGGCGGACTGCTCGGCGGCGGGCGCCGCTGACGCACCCGCGCTGTGCCTGCAGGCTGTCTGCATATGGAGGCAGGCAACCGCTAGACTGGCCGCATGGCTTCTCCTGACGCCCTCCGCGGGCACGTCGACGCGATGCTGCTCGCGGTGCTCTCCGAAGGACCCGTGCACGGCTACGGCGCGGTCGAGCGCATCCGTGATCGCTCCGGCGGCGTGCTCGACTTCCCGAGCGGCACGGTCTACCCGGCGCTCAAGCGGCTCGAGCGCCGCGGCCTCATCGAGGGGGAGTGGGAGTCGAGCGGTCGCTCGAAGCGCGTCTACCGCCTGACGGGCGCGGGCACGAAGGCGCTCGCGGACGAGCGCACCGAGTGGGTCGCCACCTCGTCGATCATCTCGAGCGTGCTCGGAGCGGCTCGAGCCTGACGGCTCCCCACCGCAGCAGCACGCTCGTCGACGCCGCGACGAGGCCGCAGCCCAGCAGCAGCGTCACGCCGATGAGCGCCACGAGCGCCGCCATGCCAGCGGCCGGCACGGTGACGGCGCCGACCATCGCGATCGCGCCCGCGACGAGCGCCGCGGCGAACGCGAGCTGGAGCGCCGCGACCGTGGCGACCGCCGTGAGCGAGCCCCAGCGCCGGATGGCCGCCCAGCCGACGATCGCGATGCCGACCACGAGCGGTCCCGCGACGTCGAGCGCCCGCGAGACCTGCAGCATCCACGCCCCGTCCGCCGGCACGCGGAAGCCGGGCAGAGCGACGAGCGTCGTCATGCCCAGGAACCACGCGATCAGCAGCGTCACGGCGCCGACGGCGGCGAGCGACGCGAAGCGCCTGCCGCGCTCGGCGAGCAGCTCGATCGACAGCTCGGCGGCGAGCTCGCGCGGGTCGCCGAACTCTGCGATCACCGCCTGCGCCGCCGTGCGCTCCGCCTCGCCGCGCTCGACGCGCGCCGCGACCGCCTCGCGCAGGTCGCCCTCGATCTCGCGCGCGAGCTCCCGGCGGTGACGGCCGGTCGCCACGACGGCGCGCTCGAGGCGGCCGACGAGGTCGGTGATGGGGTCGGGAGAGGGCATCGACCGCTATTCTCCCACGCCTAGGATGGAGCCATCATGAGCGTCCCCTTCTCGACGGCGACGGGCAGCGATGTCGTCGTCCGCTTCTGCCCCTCGCCCACCGGCACCCCGCACGTCGGGCTCATCCGCACCGCCCTGTTCAACTGGGCCTACGCCCGGCACCACGGCGGCAGGATGGTGTTCCGCATCGAGGACACCGACGCGGCGCGCGACAGCCAGGAGTCGTACGAGCAGCTGCTCGAGGCGATGCGCTGGCTCGGCATCGACTGGGACGAGGGCGTCGAGACCGGTGGCCCGCACGAGCCCTACCGGCAGTCGCAGCGCGGCGAGGTCTACGCCGACCTCATCAGCCGCCTCACCGCATCCGGCCACCTCTACGAGTCGTTCGCGACCGCCGAGGAGATCGAGGCCCGCAACATCGAGCACGGCCGCGACCCGCGCCAGGGCTACGACAACTTCGAGCGCGACCTGACGCCCGAGCAGCGCGAGGCCCACCGCGCCGAGGGCCGCGTGCCGAGCCTGCGCCTGCGCGTGCCCGACGAGGACCTCTCCTTCGACGACCTCGTGCGCGGCGAGATCACCTTCCCCGCGGGCTCCTTCAGCGACTTCGTCGTCGTGCGCCCCAACGGCGCGCCCCTCTACACGTTCGTCAACCCCGTCGACGACGCGCTCATGGGCGTCACGCACGTGCTGCGCGGCGAGGACCTGCTCTCGTCGACACCGCGCCAGATCGCGCTCTACCGCGCGCTGGCCGACATCGGCGTCGCGACCGCGATCCCGCGCTTCGGCCACCTGCCGTACGTCATGGGCGAGGGCAACAAGAAGCTCTCGAAGCGCGACCCGCAGTCCAACCTCTTCCTGCTGCGCGAGGCGGGCTTCATCCCCGAGGGCCTGCTCA
>DASSWM010000274.1:0-2823 GCA_035704865.1 Agrococcus sp. | reverse complement strand
GGCCCGATCGGCCTCGTGTCGAAGTCGGGCACGCTGACGTACCAGATGATGTTCGAGCTGCGCGATCTGGGCTTCTCGACCGCCATCGGCATCGGCGGCGACCCGATCATCGGCACGACGCACATCGACGCGCTCGAGGCCTTCGAGGCCGACCCCGAGACGAAGGCGATCGTCATGATCGGCGAGATCGGCGGCGACGCCGAGGAGCGCGCGGCCGACTACATCAAGGCGCACGTGACGAAGCCGGTCGTCGGCTACGTCGCGGGCTTCACGGCACCCGAGGGCAAGACGATGGGCCACGCCGGCGCGATCGTCTCCGGCTCCTCCGGCACGGCCGAGGCGAAGAAGGCGGCCCTCGAGGCCGCAGGCGTCAAGGTCGGCAAGACGCCGACGGAGACCGCCCGCCTCATGCGCGAGGTCATCGAGTCGCTCTGACGCACTCCGATCGCTCGGCGATCCGACGGCCCCGGCTCCGGCCGGGGCCGTCGTCGTCTCCGCGCTCGCCGGCTCTCTGCCCGCGCCAGGCTCATGGGGCTATCGTGGCCGCACCATCCGACTGGCGAGCGAGGAGGCACCCATGAACCACCACCATGGCGAGCAGCACGACGCTGACGAGCAGGAGCACGAGGGCACGGAGAAGCCCGGCGGCCTCGGCGCGACCACGACCGGCGAGGATTCGACGTTCGAGCCCGAGGAGGACGAGGCGGCCGGGCCGGACGTGCGGTAGCCGCGCCGGCGGTCGACGGCCGCGGCGCGTCCCGGGAGGGCGGCCGGGCGCAGGCGTCGGTCGCCGGCTCAGCCGATGCGCTCGATCGCGAACACGGGAAAGTCGGCGGCGATCGCCTCGAACGCGGCCACATCGTCGTCGGGGCCGGCGGGCACGTACGGGCGCACGAGCCTGATGCGCCGCACGTACTCGCGCAGCACCGGTGCCGCCTCGGCGGGCGGCAGCTCGGTCGCGCGGATGCGGTGGGTGCTGCCGCGCTGGATCGTCGCCTCCCCGGCGGCCCGCAGGTTGCGCACCCAGTTGACGACGCCGTACGGCGCGACCAGGTGCACGCGGCCGCCGAGCTCGAGCGGCGTGACCGGCGTCGTGCGCGGCTGGCCGCTCGTGCGACCCCGCACCGTGAGCGAGCAGATGCCGCCGGGAGCGATGCCCGCTCGCGCGAGCGCGCCGAGGACGCGCTCGGCCATGCGGGCGGAGGCGGTCCTGCGGTAGGTGGCGACCATGCCGCGAGCCTACGCTCGCGCGTCGCGGGTAGGCAGGGCAGAGTGGAGCGCATGACGATCCTGTGCGCTACGTGCGGCGTGGAATCCGCCGAGCCGCTGCCCGAGACCTGCGCGATCTGCGCCGACGAGCGGCAGTGGGTCCCGCAGGCGGGACAGGTCTGGACGAGCACCGACCTGCACGCGCGCGACGGCATGCGCGTCGACGTCGTCGAGCTCGAGCCGGCGCTGTGGGCGATCACCTCTGAGCCCGCGGTCGGCATCGGCCAGCGCGCCCTGCTCGTGCAGACGAGCGCCGGCAACCTGCTGTGGGATCCGATCGGCACCATCACGGATGCGGCGGTCGAGCAGGTGCGCGAGCTCGGCGGGCTCACCGCTGTCGCGGCCTCGCATCCGCACATGTTCGGCGTGCAGTGCGCATGGGCGGACGCGCTCGACGCGCGCGTGCTCGTGAACGCGCGCGACGCATCCTGGATCCAGCGCCAGCACGCGCGCATCGAGCTGTGGGACGACGAGGTGGACCTGCTGCCCGGCGTGCGCCTCATCCGCTTCGGCGGGCACTTCCCGGGCTCGGCGATGGTGCTGTGGGAGGCAGGCAGCGAGGGCGAGGGCTCGCTGCTCGCGGGCGACACGATCCAGCCGAAGCCCGATCGCGCGAGCCTCGGCTTCATGCGCTCGTTCCCGAACAACATCCCGATGTCGCCCGGCGTGGTGCGGCGCATCGCCGACCAGCTGGCGCCGCTGCCATACCGCCGCATCTACGGCAACATCCCTGGCCAGCTGATCGAGGACGGCCCTGCGGCGGTCGAGCGCTCGGCCGCGCGCCACATCGCGTGGTGCCGCGGCGAGCACGACGACCTCACCTAGCCGCGCGTCGAACGGCTCCCTGGTCGGTCGAGCCGAGATTCTGCCCCGAGCAGCCGAGGATCCGGCTGAACGGCGAGGGGCCCGGCCGCATGCGCGACCGAGCCCCTCGTCACCGGATCGTGCTCAGCGCAACGGGGCGAGGATCGCGTTGAGCGACGCGCTCGGCCGCATGGCGGCGTCGGCGAGGTCGCTGTCGACGCGGTAGTAGCCGCCCAGGTCGACCGGGCTGCCCTGCACGCCCAGCAGCTCCTGCTCGATCGTGCTCGTCTGCTCGGCCATCGCCTCGGCCACCGGGCCGAAGACCTCTGCGAGGGCGGCGTCGTCGCTCTGCGCGGCAAGCTCCTCGGCCCAGTAGCGCGCGAGCCAGAAGTGGCTGCCGCGGTTGTCGATCTCGCCCACCTTGCGCGAGGGCGACTTGTTCTCGTTCAGGAACGAGCCGGTCGCGGCATCCAGCGTCTCGGCGAGCACGCCGGCGCGCTTGTTGCCCGTCGACTCCGACAGGTGGCGGAACGACTCGGCGAGCGCCATGAACTCGCCCAGCGAGTCCCAGCGCAGGTGGTTCTCCTCGACGAGCTGCTGCACGTGCTTGGGGGCCGAGCCGCCGGCACCCGTCTCGAACAGCCCGCCGCCGTTGAGCAGCGGCACGACCGACAGCATCTTCGCGCTCGTGCCGAGCTCGAGGATGGGGAACAGGTCGGTGTTGTAGTCGCGCAGCACGTTGCCCGTGAC
>DASSWM010000273.1:0-9586 GCA_035704865.1 Agrococcus sp. | reverse complement strand
GACGGCGTCGGCGACGAGCGCGGCCTCGAGCTCGAGCAGCGTCTCCTCGAGCGCATCCCGATCGTGCGTCGCGAGCGCCTCGTCCAGCAGCGCGTCGCGCTCGGTGCTCGCGGCCGCCGTGATGCCGCCGCCGCGCCAGCGCTCGGCGATCTGCTCGACCGCGGTCGGCACGGGCACGCGGCGCAGCACCGCGTTCCAGTCCTCCTGCGCGAGCCCTGCGGCGAGGTCGTCGACGCCGCAGTCGCGCACGGTCCAGCCGGCCTCGGCCGCCTGCACACGCATCGCCTCGACGGCGCCGGATGCGTACGCGTCGTCGCGGTCGTAGCGCACGCACACCTCGGTGCCGGCGGGGATGCCGGTCGCCTCCCGCTCGGCGGCGGCGACCTCGGGATCGGTCGTGCCGAGCGCCTCGCCGAACCCGGCGTCCTCGAGCGCGTAGTCGTAGACGCGCGTGCCGGCGCGGAACAGCACGGAGTCGGTCGTCGTCATCTCCTGCGCGCGCTCCCCCAGCACGGCCTCGGTGATGCGGCGCCGGTCGATCGAGTGCAGGAACGACCTGCGCGCATCCGCCGACTGCAGCGGCGCGCGGTCGGTGCGCAGCGCGAGCTCGTACCGCGTGCCGTCGCCCGCGCTCGTGAGCGAGGCGTCGTCGCGCTCGAGGTCGCGGATCGCGGTGCGGTCGGCGTCGGTCGGCGTGATCGTGGCGACGTCGAGCTCGCCTGCGGTGAGCCCCGCGAGCGCCGCTGCGTCGTCGGGGACGGGCTGCAGCGCGACGCGCTCGACCACCGCGCCCCTCGCGCCCACGTAGTCGGTGTTGGCCACGAGCTCGACGCGGCCGTCCTGCACGGCGTCGATGCGGTAGGGGCCGCTCGAGAGCAGCAGCTCGGGGTCGGGGGCGAGCGGGTCGATCGAGAACTCCTCGATCCAGCCCTGCGCGAGGTCGCCGAGCGCGAGCGGGTCGGCGCGGTCGACCGCGTCGAGCACCGCCTGCTTCGCCGCCATGGGATCGCTCACGCCGAGCACGCGCTGCCCGAGCACGTGCGCCGGCACCGCGACGTCGAGCGCGCGCCGCCAGTCGGGGACGGGCTGCGCGAAGGCGACGTCGATCGCGCGCGCCCAGTCGTCGCGCTGGGCCGCGGTCGCGTGCGCCATGCCGCCGGGGTCGGCGACGTCGAACCAGACCGCGTCGTCGGGCAGGTCGAGCATGCCGTCCTCGCCGCGGAGCGCGGCCAGGTCGAGCTCGGGTGTCGAGAGCGCGTTCGAGCCGGCGGCCCACGCGAGCATGAGGTCGGCGGCGTCGACGGGCACGCCGTCCGACCAGCGCACGCCGTCGGCCAGGTCGTAGCGGACGGTGAACGGGTCGTCGGCGACGACGGATGCGGTGCCGAACGAAGGATCCTCGAGCACCTCGCCGTCGGCGTCGACGGTGGCGAACTGCGAGCGCGTCATCGCCGCGATGTCGAGGTTCGCCGCCGTCGCGCCGGGAGTGCTCGCGGCGTTCACCGACGAGATGGGCCCGCTCCAGGCGACGTCGACGCTCGTGCCGGGCATGACGCGCGGCTCGACCTGCGGGCCGCACGCGCTGAGCACCGTCGCCGCGGCCGCGGCGGCCGCCGTCGCGACGAGGGCCCGTCGCGCAGCGCGCTGCCCGGCCGACCCCTTCCGCCCTCCGCGACCCGGTGCACCGGGTGGGGCAGGGCGGAACGGGCCGGCCTCGCGGCGACGCGCGCTCGAGGGCATCAGGCGAAGGCCTCCACCGGCGGGCAGCTGCAGACGATGTTGCGGTCGCCGTGCGCCTGGTCGACGCGCGAGACCGGCGGCCAGTACTTGGCCCGCTCGACGCCCGGCACCGGGAAGACGGCGTGCTCGCGCGTGTAGGGGCGGTCCCACTCGCCGTGCACGATCGACCCCGCGGTGTGCGGCGCACGGCGCAGGGCGCTCTCGGCCAGCGGCACCTCGCCGCGGCCGACCGCCTCCGCCTCGGCCTTGATCGCGATCATCGCGTCGATGAAGCGGTCGATCTCGGCGAGGTCCTCGGACTCGGTCGGCTCGACCATGAGCGTGCCCGCGACCGGGAACGACATGGTGGGCGCGTGGAAGCCGTAGTCGACCAGGCGCTTGGCGACGTCGTCGTTCGTGACGCCGGTCGCCTCCTTGAGCGGCCGCAGGTCGAGGATGCACTCGTGCGCGACGAGGCCGTGCTCGCCCGCGTAGAGCACGGGGAAGTGCTCCTGCAGGCGCGCGGCGACGTAGTTCGCGGCCAGCACCGCGCTCGCGGTCGCCTTCGTGAGGCCCTCGAGCCCCATCATGCGCACGTACGCCCACGAGATCGGCAGGATCGACGCCGAGCCCCACGGGGCCGCGGCGATCGGGTTGGCGCCGACGCGGACGCCGTCGATCAGCTGGGCCTCCTCGCGCGGATCGCGCGGGAGGAAGGGCGCGAGGTGCGCCTTCGCCGCGACCGGGCCGACGCCCGGGCCGCCGCCGCCGTGCGGGATGCAGAACGTCTTGTGCAGGTTGAGGTGGCTCACGTCGCCGCCCATGTCGCCGAAGGTCGCGTGACCCAGCAGCGCGTTGAGGTTGGCGCCGTCGATGTAGACCTGGCCGCCCGCCTCGTGCACCGCGTCGCACACGCGCCGCACCTCCGACTCGTACACGCCGTGCGTGGACGGGTAGGTGATCATGAGGCCTGCGAGGTCGTCGGCGTGCGCCGCGATCTTCGCCTCGAGGTCGGCGAGGTCGACGTCGCCGTTCTCGCTCGTCGCGATCACCACGACGCGGCAGCCGGCGAGCACGGCCGATGCCGCGTTCGTGCCGTGCGCCGACGCCGGGATGAGCACGACGTCGCGGTGCTCCTCGCCGCGCGAGCGGTGGTAGCCCCGGATGGCCATGAGGCCGGCGAGCTCGCCCTGCGCGCCCGCGTTGGGCTGCAGCGAGACGGTGTCGTAGCCGGTGATCCGCGCGAGCCACTCCCCCAGCTGGTCGACGAGCGCGAGCGTGCCCTCGGCGTCCTCGAGCGGCCCGTAGGGGTGCAGCGCCGCGAACTCGGGCCACGTGATGGCCTCCATCTCGGCAGCTGCGTTGAGCTTCATCGTGCACGAGCCGAGCGGGATCATGCCGCGATCGAGCGCGTAGTCGCGATCGGCGAGCCGCTTCGCGTAGCGCATGAGCTGCGTCTCCGAGCGGTGGGTGCGGAACACCTCGTGCGTCATGAACTCGCTCGTGCGCGCGAGCGAGGCAGGGATCGCCGACGGCGCAGAGCCCACGGCCGCGGCATCCGCGAGGCCGAGCGCGTCCAGCAGCGCGACCGGGCCGTCCTCGACCCACGTCTCGTCGAAGCTCACGTGCAGGGTGTCGTCGTCGACGGCGTGGACGAGGATGCCGGCCGCACGCGCGCGCTCGCGGAGCTCGTGCGCCCTGCCGGGCACCCGCATCCGCACCGTGTCGAAGAACGCCTCGTGCACGAGCTCGAAGCCCGCGTCGCGGGCGGCGCGCGCGAAGCGCACCGTCACGCCGTGGACGCCCTCGGCGATCGCGGTGATCCCCTCGGCGCCGTGGTACACGCCGTACATCGACGCCATGACGGCCAGCAGCACCTGCGCGGTGCAGATGTTGCTCGTGGCCTTCTCGCGGCGGATGTGCTGCTCGCGCGTCTGCAGCGTCAGCCGGTACGCGGGGTAGCCGTCGGCGTCGAGCGAGACGCCCACGAGCCGGCCGGGCAGCTGGCGCGTGAGCTTCTCGTCGACCGCCATGAAGCCCGCGTGCGGGCCGCCGAAGCCCATCGGCACGCCGAAGCGCTGCGACGAGCCGACGGCGATGCGCGCGCCCTGGTGGCCGGGCGCCTCGATGAGCGCGAGCGCGAGCAGGTCGGCGGCCGCGACGGGCACGCCGCCCATCTCGGTGCTCGCGGCGAAGATGCCGCTCGCATCCCACACGTGCCCCGATGCGCCGGGCAGCTGGGCCACGACGCCGAACGACTCGGGGAGGTCGGCCGGGGCGGTGCCGGCCAGCGGCAGCTCGACGAGCTCGATGCCCGTCTCGTGCGCGCGGTGGCGCAGCAGCGCCTTCGACTGCGGCAGCAGGTCGGCGTCGACGACGAAGACCGCGGAGGCGGACTTCGACGCGCGGCGCGCCAGCAGCATGGCCTCGACGACGGCGGTGCCCTCGTCGAGCATCGACGCGTTGGCGATGTCGAGGCCCGTGAGGTCGGCGACCATCGTCTGGAAGTTGATGAGCGCCTCGAGCCTGCCCTGGCTGATCTCGGGCTGGTAGGGCGTGTACGCCGTGTACCAGGAGGGGTTCTCGAGGATGAGCCGCTTGATCGGCGCGGGCGTCACGGTGCCGTGGTAGCCGAGGCCGATGGCGCTGCGGCGCACGGTGTTGCGGCTCGCGAGCGCGCGCAGCTCGGCGAGCGCCGCGGTCTCGGAGGCCGCCTCGCCGATGTCGGCGCCCGCCGTGCGGATGCCGGCCGGCACGGCGGCGTCCATGAGCGCCTCGAGCGAGTCGAACCCGACCGCTTCGAGCATGACCTGCTGCGCCGCCGCATCCGTTCCGATGTGGCGGTCGACGAACGGGCGCATCAGGCGGTGAGCTCGCGGTAGGCGGCCTCGTCGAGCAGCTCGGGCTGCTCGCTGAAGCGCACCTTCACGAGCCAGCCGTCGCCCTCGGCGCCCGAGTTGACGAGCGTCGGGTCGCCCGCGACCTCGTCGTTGACCTCGACGACCTCGCCGGCAGCCGGCGCGATGAGCTCGCCCACCGACTTCGTCGACTCGATCTCGCCGAGCGACTCGCCCGCCGCGAAGGTGCGGCCGACGCCCGGCAGCTCGACGAACACGACGTCGCCCAGCTGCGCCTGCGCGAAGTCGGTGATGCCGATCGTGGTGAGGTCGCCCTCGGTGCGGACCCACTCGTGGTCCTTGGTGTACTGGATCTGGCTCATGCTCGGGCCTCTCGCGTGTAGAACGGCAGCGGGGTGATGACGGCGGGCAGCTTCGTGCCGCGCACGTCGACGGACAGGGAGTCGGATTCGGCCGAGCCGGGCTCGACGAGCGCCATCGCGATGGGATGGCCGAGGGTCGGCGAGAGCGCGCCGCTCGTGACGGCGCCGACCACGCGGTCGCCGTCGAGCACGGGGTAGCCGGAGCGCGGCGCGCGGCGGCCCTCCGCGGTCAGCCCCACGAGCACGGGAGCGCCCTCGGCGGGGCCGGCCTCGATCGCGGCGCGGCCGACGAAGTCGCCCTTGGTCTTCAGCGCGACGACGCGGCCGAGGCCCACCTGCGCGGGCAGCACGTCGAGCGAGAGCTCGTTGCCGTAGAGCGGCATGCCGGCCTCGAGCCGCAGCGTGTCGCGGGAGGCGAGGCCGCACAGCGCGAGGCCGTGCGCCTCACCGGCGAGCA
Organism: Agrococcus sp.; assembly: GCA_035704865.1. Classification (GTDB taxonomy): domain Bacteria; phylum Actinomycetota; class Actinomycetes; order Actinomycetales; family Microbacteriaceae; genus Agrococcus. The sequence continues at coordinate 4,190 of DASSWM010000273.1, read as the reverse complement.
CGATCGCGCGCCACAGGTCCTCCGCGGCGTGCGCGGCGATGTACAGCTCGAAGCCGTCCTCGCCCGTGTAGCCGGTGCGCGCGACGAGCACGTCCTCGCCCTCGAACACCGCCGGCGCGCTGCGGTAGTAGCGCATGCCGTCGAGCGGCTCGGACTCGAGCCCGATCGCACCGACGATCGCGAGCGCCGCGGGGCCCTGCACCGCGACGAGCCCGGTCTCCTCGGTCTCGTCGGCGATCGTGGCGTCGAAGCCGGCGATGCGCGCGGTGAGCGCGTCGAGCGCCGCGTGGCGATTGGATGCGTTGGCGACGACGAGGTACTCCGTGTCGCCCGTGCGGTACACGATGAGGTCGTCGATGATGCCGCCGTGCTCGGCGAGCAGCAGCGAGTACTTCGCCTGCCACGGCTCGATCGCGGAGAGCCTGCCGGCGAGCGCGTGGTCGAGGAACGCCGCGGCCTCCGGCCCGCGCACCCGCAGCTCTGCCATGTGGCTGAGGTCGAACAGCCCGGCGCGCTGGCGCACGGCCTCGTGCTCGGCGAGGTCGGAGCCGTAGCGGACGGGCATCTGCCAGCCGGCGAAGTCGATCAGCTGCGCGCCGGCAGCCTCGTGGACGGCGAGCAGCGGCGAGCGCGGCCCGGCCTCGCCGGATGCGGGCGTGCCGGATGCAGGTGCGCCGGTTGCGGTCATGAGTCCTCCCGTGGTCTGGACTCCCCCACTGTCGCCGATCGAACCCGATCTGCTCCAGTGTGGCCTTCCCGAGCGGTTCTAGAACCTGAGAGTTTGGCGGGGAGGCTTGCTCCTTCGGTGCCCCCGTGAGGGGGCTCTCCCGCCCGGGCGTGCAGCGGCCGGCTGTGCGTGTCTCCCGCGATCCTACCTGTTCTCGTCGCGCCCGTCTCGCTCGCCGTCGTCGTCCGAGCTGCGGTCGTCGACGACCACGATGTCGGAGCGGAACTGGCCCGTGCGGTAGGCGGCCTTGCCCATCATCTGGGTCGCGACGGGCGCGGTGACGAGCTGCATGCCCGCGGCGAGCGCGAGCAGCGTCGTCGCGCCGGGATCGCGCAGCACGACCGCGAGGCCGCCGCACAGCAGCAGGAAGCCGAGGGTCTGCGGCTTCGACGCCGCGTGCATGCGGTTGAGCACGTCGGGCAGCCGCACGAGCCCGATCGCTGCGGTGAGCGTGAAGGTGGCGCCGATGAGGATCATGACCGCGCCGACGACGTCGAGGATCGATTCGAGCATCAGGGCCTGCTCCCGTCGGGGTCGGTCGTGCCCGGCCCGGGCTTGCCCGGGTCGGGGCTGTCGCCCTCCGCCGGGTCGCTCACCTTGGTGACGGCGCGCGGGCCGGGGCCGACGACGCCCTGCCTGCCGGCGACGAAGCGCGCCATCGAGACGGTGCCGGCGAACGCGAGCAGCGAGAGCACGAGGATGACCGCGAGCGTGTAGCTGTGGTGGTTGATCGCCGCCTCCACGGCGAGCGATCCCGCGACGGTCGTGATGAGCACGTCGGTCGCCACCACGCGGTCGGCCGGCCCGGGCCCGCGCACGATGCGGATGAGCGTCAGCGCGGCCGCGACGACCAGCATCGTGCCTGCGATGACGAGCACGGCATCCATCAGTCCACCTCCAGCAGCGCGCGATCGGCCGGCGTGCCGAAGGCGCGCAGCGCGGTCGCCTCGGTCTCGAGCACGCGCGCCCGCGCCCGCTCGACCGCGTCGGGCGTCGACGCGTCGAACACGTGCACGAGCAGCCAGCGCTCGCCCGCGTCGATCGCGACCGACCCGGGCACGAGGGTGACGAGCTCCGCCGTGATCGCGGTGATGAACGCGGAGTCGCTGCGCAGCTCGACGCTGATGATCGCGTTGCGCGTCGGCCGCCAGATCGCGAGCACCTTCGCCGCGACCTGGAAGCTCGAGACCGTCAGGCCCCAGAGCGTGACGAGCACGAGCCGCAGGAAGCCGATCGGGCGGAACGACTCGAGCTCCGGCACGTCCGGCAGCGGGAAGAGCACCTGGATGAGCAGCGCGACGAGCAGCCCCCAGATGGCGGCGCCGAGCGAGAGCTCGCCCCACAGCATCATCCAGACGATGGCGAGCCCGATGGTCGCGGCGAGCGAGACCCGGTAGCGCAGCGGCGGGCGCGTCATGGCATCGCCTCCTCGACGGCAGTCTGGTAGGCGCCGCCGCGGATGTCGACGGACGCGCGGTAGGCGAAGTCGGTGAGCGGGCCGGCGATCACGGTCAGCAGCACGGTGATCGCGACGAGCGCGGTCGCGGCGACGACCCAGATGCGGGGCAGCACGCGCAGCGAGTGCACGCGGTCGTCGTCCTCGCCGCGGTCCTGCCAGAAGGCGCGCTGCCACACGCGGATGACGGCGATGAGCGTGAGCAGGCTCGTCGCGACGCCGGCGATCACGGCGAGCAGCGCGAGCGGGCTCTCGTGCGCGAGCGCGGCGTCCATGAGCGCGACCTTGCCCAGGAAGCCCGAGAAGGGCGGGATGCCGCCCAGGTTGAGCGCCGGCAGCAGGTACAGCACGGCCAGCAGCGGCACGGAGGCCAGCCCGCCGAGGCGCGCGAGGCTCGTCGAGCCGCCGACGCGCTCGATGAGCGCGACGATGATGAACAGCGCCGTCTGGACGAGGATGTGGTGGACGATGTAGAAGATCGCGGCGCCGAGGCCCGCGCCGCTGCCGAGCGCGATGCCGAGCAGCATGTAGCCGATGTGGCTCACGAGCGTGAACGAGAGCAGACGCTTGATCTCGCCCTGCGCGAGCGCCCCCAGGATGCCCAGCAGCATCGTGAGGATCGCGACCACGAGCAGCAGGTCGGTGAGCGGGCTCTCGGGGAAGAGCAGCGTCTGCAGGCGGATGATCGCGAAGACGCCGACCTTCGTCAGCAGGCCCGCGAACACCGCCGTGACGCTCGCGGGCGCCGTCGGGTAGGAGTCCGGCAGCCACGCCTGCAGCGGGAAGATGGCGGCCTTGATGCCGAACACGATCAGCAGCAGCAATTGGATCGTCAGCTGCAGGCCGGGGTCGAGCGCCGCGAGCCGCTCCGGCAGCTGCGCGAAGCTCACGGTGCCGGTCGCGCCGTAGACGATGGAGATCGCGAGCAGGAACAGGGTCGAGGAGAGCACGCTCACGACCACGTACGTCGAGCCCGCGCGCATCCGCTCCCTCGTCGCGCCGAGCATGATGAGCACGTACGAGGAGAACAGCAGGATCTCGAAGCCGACGAAGAGGTTGAACAGGTCGCCGGCGAGGAACGCGTTCGCGACGCCCGCCGTCAGCACGAGGTAGGTGGGGTGGAACACCGACACGGGCGCGCCGTCGGCGCTGTCGGAGACATCCCGCCGCGACGGGAAGATCACGACGATCGCGGTCACGATGCTCGAGACCAGCACCATGAGCGACGAGAGCCGGTCGGCGACGAGCACGATGCCGAGCCCGTCGGGCCACGCGCCAACCCACAGCACGATCGGCCCCTGCGCGTCGGCGCCGATCGCGAGCACGAGCGCGAGCACCGCGACGAGCGAGAGCGTCGTCGCCGAGACCGCCCGCTGCCACGCGGGGTGGCGGGCGAGGATGAGCGTGATGCCGGCCGCGAGCAGCGGCAGCAGCACGGGGACGGGGACGAGGTTCGACAGATCCATCACTCGCCGCCCTCGGCGCCCGCGCGGCCGGTGGGCTCGACGCGCCTGCCCTCGGGCTGCGGCCGGACGACGGGCTCGAAGCGGCCGCCGGACTCGGTGTCGTCGTCGCCGCCCGTGCCCGACTCGACGTACGCCTCGCTCGAGAGGTCCGCCTCGGCGCGGCGCCGCACGATGGCGTCCTCGACGTCGTCGGCGACCTCGTCGTGGCCCTCCAGCTGGAAGGAGCGGTAGGACATCGCGAGCAGGAACGCGCTCGTCGCGAGCGTGATGACGATCGCGGTGAGCACCATCGCGTGCGGCAGCGGATCGGCGATGAGCTCCTGCGGCTCGCCGACGATGGGCGCGAGGCCCGCCGGCCCCGCCGCGACGAGGAAGAGCAGGTTCACGCCGTTGCCGGCGAGCATGACGCCGGCGAGGATGCGCATGAGGCTGCGCTCGAGCAGCAGGTAGACGCCCGCGGCGATGAGCACGCCGCCGGCGATCGCGAGGATGAGCGTGGGGGTCATCGGCGCAGCCCCTCTCCCGGCAGCGAGCGGTCGGA
>DASSWM010000272.1:0-5480 GCA_035704865.1 Agrococcus sp. | reverse complement strand
CTCCTCGACCAGCAAGCGCGGGCCACCGGCGGCGGCACCCTCGAGCCAGTCGGTGGCCTCCTCGACCGAGCGCACGACCCGCACGCCCTTGCCGTCGTAGCCGCCCGTCGCGGTGTTCACGACCGCGACCCCGCCGTGATCGGCCAGGAACCGCTCGAGGTCGCCCACCGCATCCACCGGTGCCCAGTCGGGCTGCGGCACGCCGAGCTCGGCCATCCGCGCGCGCATCTCGCGCTTGTCCTGCGCGAAGCGCAGCGCGTCGGGCCCAGGGTGCACGGCGTGCCCCGCGTCGACGAGCGCGCGCAGCACCGGCTGCGGCACGTGCTCGTGGTCGAACGTGATGACGTCGACGCCCTCGGCGAAGGCGAGCACTGCGGATGCGTCCCGGTAGTCGCCGACGGCGGTGGCCGCGAGCGACGCGGACATGCCCTCGGACTCCGCGAGCACGCGCAGCTCGACGCCGAGCTCGACGGCGGCGGGGATCATCATGCGGGCCAGCTGACCGCCGCCCACGACGCCGACGATCATGCTGCCCTCCGCTCGGGGCGGCCGAGCCCGACGACCTTGAAGCCGGCGGCCGTCCAGGCGTCGGCATCGAGCGCGTTGCGCCCGTCGACGACGACGCGGGCCCTGGTCCTCGTCGCGACCTCGGCGGGGTCGAGGTCGCGGAAGTGCTGCCACTCGGTGCCGAGCGCGAGCACGTCCGCGTCGCGGATCGCGTCGTCGATCGACTCGGCGATCTCGAGCGTCGGCAGCACGCGGCCCGCCGTCTCGCGCGCCTCGGGGTCGAACGCCGTGACGGTGCGCCCGCCCTCCTGCAGCTTGCGGGAGACGTCGAGCGCGGGCGAGTCGCGCACGTCGTCGCTGTTGGGCTTGAACGCGAGCCCGAGCATCGCCACGCGGTCGCCGCCGGTGCGCGCGAGCTCCGCCTCGATGAGCTCGACCATGCGGTCGCGGCGGCGCAGGTTGATGCGGTCGACCTCGCGCAGGAAGCCGAGCGTCTGGCCGTGGCCGAGCTCGTCGGCGCGGGCCTGGAATGCGCGGATGTCCTTCGGCAGGCAGCCGCCGCCGAAGCCGAGGCCCGCGTTCAGGAAGCGCCTGCCGATGCGCGCGTCGAGCCCGATCGCGTCGGCGAGCTGCGTGACGTCGGCCCCCACCGTCTCCGACAGCTCCGCCATGGCGTTGATGAACGAGATCTTCGTCGCGAGGAACGCGTTCGCGCTCACCTTCACGAGCTCGGCGGTGGCGAAGTTCATGACGAGCCGATCGGTGCCGCGCGCGATGATCGCGGCGTACACCTCGTCGAGCCTCGCGACGGATGCGTCGTCGCCGTCCGCGACGCCGTACACGAGCCGGTCGGGAGCGAGCGTGTCCTCGACCGCGAAGCCCTCGCGCAGGAACTCGGGGTTCCAGGCCAGCCGGGCGCCGGTCGGGGCGATGCGGTCCGCGAGCCGCTGCGCCGTGCCGACCGGCACGGTCGACTTGCCGGCCACGAGCGTGCCCTCGCCGATGTGCGGCAGCAGCGACTCGACCGCGGCGTCGACGTACGTGAGGTCGGCCGCGTCGGAGCCCGCGCGCTGCGGGGTGCCGACGGCGATGAACACGACGTCGCTGCCTGCCGCCTCGCCGACATCGGCCGTGAAGCGCAGCGTGCCCGCCTCGACACCGGCGCGCAGCAGCTCGGGCAGGCCCGGCTCGTAGAAGGGCGGCTCGCCCCGGCGCAGCCGCTCGATCTTCGCCTCGTCGATGTCCACGCCGATCGTCTCGTAGCCGAGCGACGCCATCGCGGCGGCGTGCACGGCGCCGAGGTAACCGCATCCGATCACGGCGATCTTCATGTGAGCTCCTTCTGCGTGTCGCGCCCGCAGGCGCAGGTCGAGGGTCAGGCGCCGACGGCGTCCGGCGCGACGATGCCGCGGGCGCCGAGCTGCTCGGAGAGCATGCGCTGCACGAGCGAGGCGACGGGCACGTCGGAGAGGATGACGGCGCGGTCGCCGCCGGTCGAGAGCAGCACGTCGCCGGCGCCGAACAGCGCCTGCAGCCCGCGCCGACGCACCGTCACGTCGTGCACGCGCGAGAGCATCGTCTCGCGCCGCGTGCCGCCGAAGCCCGTGCGGATGATGACGCGCTCGGTCGTGAACGTGAACCCGCGCGAGAGCCAGGCGAGCGTCGGCACGACCGTGAGCAGCACGACGACGATGGCCGCGACCGTGAGCACGGCGATGTTCCAGAACGCCCAGTCGACGCGATCGAGCAGCAGCACCGACAGCCCGACGCACAGCCACAGCACGAGCACGGGCACGACGAGGGCGCGCCCATGCGGTCGCATGCGCGCGATGACTCGCTCGTCGGCGGCTGGCACCCGACGATTGTCTCCCATCAGCGCACGTGGACCACGTCACCGGCCCGCACGTCGACGATTCTGCCGTCCGTCTCGACCTGCAGCTCGCCCGAGCGGCCGAGCCCCACGGCGCGCCCGCGCAGCTCCCCGTCGGGCAGCTCGACGCGCACATCGCGGCCGATCGTCGTGAGCGCGGCCTCGACCGCGGCGCGCAGGCCCTCGCCGCCGAGCGCCGGCAGCAGCGCGTCGAGCGAGCGCAGCATGTGCCACAGGATCGCGTCGGCGAGCACGGGCGCCGAGCCCTCCGCGCCCTCGAGCGTGAGCGAGGTCGCGTGCGGCGTCGGCAGCTCCTCGCGCGCGAGCGTCAGGTTGACGCCGAAGCCGACCGCGACGGCGCTCCTGCGCCGCTCGCACAGCACGCCCGCGACCTTCCTGCCGTCGACGAGCACGTCGTTGGGCCACTTGAGCCCCGCCCGGTCGGCCACGAGCGGATCGAGCGCCTCGGCGAGCGCGAGCCCGGCTGCCAGCGGCATCCACGCGAGCGCGTCCTCGGGCATCCGCCGCGTGTGCACGAGCACGGTCGCCGAGAGGCACTTGCCCGCCGGGCTCACCCACTCGCGGCCCAGGCGGCCGCGACCGGCGCGCTGGTCGAGCGTCGCCCAGGTGGTGAGGTGAGGGTCGCGCTCGTCGACCGCGTCGAAGGTCGAGGCGATGGAGTCGAGCTCGACGACCTTCGCGATGCGCGCCGCGCCGGGGAACAGCATGGGTCCAGGCTACGGCGACGGCCGCGTCGGCGGCGCATGCGGTGGTGGGGATCCCCATCGATCCGGGGCCAGAGGCTGTGGGAGTCGACAAAGGCCGCGCATGCCGCGACCTCTAGAGTGGCATCCGTGACCGACGACACCGCGACCTCCGGCCCTGCGACCGACGACCCGGCCGTCGACACGACGCTCGACGCCGCACCCCTCGACCCCGCGGCGCTCGACGCGGCAGCGGCCGAGCCCGCGGCCCCCGTGCCCGCCGCGACGACCGCGGAGCGCATCGCCGACCTGCGCGATCGCCACCGCGAGGCGGTGACCGACAAGGAGGCGCGCGCGAAGGAGCGCCAGGGCGCCAAGAGCAAGAAGACCGCCCGCGAGCGCATCGAGCAATTCGTCGACCAGGGCTCCTTCGTCGAGTTCGACGCCTACGTGCGCCACCGCACGAGCGCCTTCGGCATGGAGGCGAACCGGCCGTTCGGGGATGCGGTGGTCACCGGCATCGGCACGGTGCACGGCAGGCGCGTGGCCGTCTACGCGCAGGACTTCACGACCTTCGGCGGCTCGCTCGGCGAGGTCGCGGGCGAGAAGATCATCAAGATCCAGGACTACGCGATGAAGGTGGGCGTGCCCATCGTCGGCATGCTCGACTCCGGCGGCGCGCGCATCCAGGAGGGCGTCGTCGCGCTCGGCAAGTACGGCGAGATCTTCCGGCGGAACACGGCCGCCTCCGGCGTCATCCCGCAGATCTCGATCGTCATGGGGCCGGCGGCCGGCGGCGCCGTCTACTCCCCCGCGCTCACCGACTTCGTCGTCATGGTCGACAAGTCGAGCCACATGTTCGTCACCGGTCCCGACGTCATCAAGACGGTGACGGGCGAGGAGGTCGGCTTCGAGGAGCTCGGCGGCGGCCGCACCCACAACACCGTCTCGGGCGTCAGCCACTACCTGGCCGCCGACGAGGACGACGCGCTCGACTACGTGCGCGCGCTGCTGGCCTACCTGCCCGACAACAACCAGTCGGAGGTGCCGGCCTACGACCACACCGCCGAGCGCGTCGTCAACGACGCCGACCGGCGCCTGAACACGATCATCCCCGACTCGCCCAACCAGCCCTACGACGTGCTCGCCATCGTCGAGACGCTCATGGACGACCGCGAGTTCCTCGAGGTGCAGCCGCTCTACGCGCCCAACATCGTGGTCGGCTTCGGCCGCCTCGAGGGCCGCACGATCGGCGTGATCGCGAACCAGCCGAACCAGATGGCGGGCACGCTCAACATCGAGGCGGGCGAGAAGGCCGCGCGCTTCGTGCGCTTCTGCGACGCGTTCTCGATCCCGATCCTCACGATCGTCGATGTGCCCGGCTACCTGCCCGGCACCGACCAGGAGTGGTCGGGCGTCATCCGGCGCGGCGCGAAGCTGCTCTACGCCTACGCCGAGGCGACCGTGCCGATGGTGACGGTCATCACGCGCAAGGCCTACGGCGGCGCCTACATCGTGATGGGCTCCAAGCAGCTGGGCGCCGACATCAACGTCGCGTGGCCCACCGCGGAGATCGCGGTGATGGGCGGGCAGGGCGCCGTGAACATCCTGTACCGCAACGAGATCAAGCAGGCGGAGGCCGACGGGCACGACGTCGCCGAGGTGCGGTCGCGGCTCGCGAGCGAGTACACCTACAACGTCGCCTCGCCGTTCCTCGCGGCCGAGCGCGGCGAGCTCGACGGCATCATCGAGCCCGCCGAGACGCGCGTGATGGTCACGCGAGCCTTCCGCGCCCTGCGCACGAAGCGCGTGCAGCGCTCGGAGCGCAAGCACGGCAACATCCCGATGTGATGGTCGAGCATCCCGTGACCGACGACGCCGCCGAGCCGCTCATGCGGGTGGTGGGCGGCTCGCCCACGCCCGAGGAGCGCGCAGCCGTCGAGGCCGTGCTGCTCGGCATGGCCGACGAGTGGGCCGAGACGAAGCACCGCACGGTGCTCGACGCCGAGAGCGAGTGGCAGGCGAAGTCGCGCACGCCCACGGGCCACCGCTGGAAGCGCGACTGAGCTCGATCCGAGCCGCTGCGCGCGCATGCCCGCCAAGCGCGCCGACGCGGTCCGCCCGCGCCCGACCGCGCTCTTCCTGACAGCGGGCTGGGGCGCTTGTCCCCCACCTCCGGCTAGCATCGCGGCATGACGAGGCTGCGCCGGGCGCATCCGGGGTCGGATGCGGGCATCCGGCGCCGCAGATCGGGGCGCGGCTGGTCGTACGCGCACGACGGCGGCCGCCGGGTGTCGGCCGCCGACCGGGAGCGCGCGGAGTCGCTCGTGGTGCCGCCCGCCTGGAAGGACGTGTGGATCGCCGCCGACCCGCTCGCCCACATCCAGGCGATCGGCGTC
>DASSWM010000271.1:0-6288 GCA_035704865.1 Agrococcus sp. | reverse complement strand
GTGGGCGGATGGGCTGATCACGGTCGCCGCCGACGCCAAGACCCTGCGGGACGTGCGCGCCGCCTACCGCGACGCCGGCGGCCGCGGCCCCGTGTCGGCACAGCTGCACCTCTCCTGGGCGCCGAGCGAGGCCGACGCGCTCGCGCTCGCGCTCGACCAGTGGGCGTACGGCACCATCGGGCAACCCGACTCGTGGGACATCGCGATGCCGGAGGAGTTCGACCGCCGCAGCGCCGGGGTCGACGAGCAGGCGATCCGGCAGGCCGTGACCGTCTCGAGCGATGTGGGCGTGCACCAGGCGCGCATCGCCGAGATCCTCGATGCCGGCTACGACGCCGTCTACCTCCATCACGTCGGCCAGCAGCAGGCGGCGTTCCTCGACACGTTCGGCGAGCACGTGCTGCCCGCGCTGCGGTCGGCGGGTGCGTCGTGAGCCCGCGGCCCATCGAGTCGGCCGACCTCTGGTGGCGCAACGCCGTCTACTACTGCCTCGACATCCAGGTGTTCCAGGACTCCGACGGCGACGGCGACGGCGACATGCAGGGGCTCATCTCCCGCATCCACGCGCTCGCCGACCTCGGCGTCACGTGCCTGTGGCTCATGCCCTTCTTCCCCACCGCCGACCGCGACGACGGCTACGACATCACCGACTTCTTCGCGGTCGATCCGCGGCTGGGCACCTTCGGCGACCTCGTCGAGCTCGTGCGCGTCGCGCGCGCCCACGGCATGCGCGTCATCGTCGACTTCGTCATGAACCACACGTCCGCCGAGCATCCGTGGTTCCAGGCGTCGCGGTCGTCGAAGGAGTCGCCGTTCCGCGACTGGTACGTGTGGCGCGACGCGCCGCCCCCGAATCCCGACCCGCCCGTCTTCCCCGGGCAGGAGGACTCCACCTGGACGAAGGACGAGCGCACGGGGCAGTACTACCTGCACCACTTCCGCTCGCACCAGCCCGACCTGAACATCGCGCATCCGGAGGTGCAGGCGCAGATCGAGCGCAACCTCGGCCTCTGGCTCGAGCTCGGCATCTCGGGGTTCCGCATCGACGCGGTGCCCTACCTCTTCAGCGGCGCCGACCGGCACTCGAGCGAGCGGCCCGGCACCGACTACGACGGCGCAGGGCACCTGCGGCAGATCGCCCGGTTCGTCACGCGGCGCATGGGCGAGACGATGCTGCTGGGCGAGGTGAACCTGCCCCACGAGCAGCAGCTGCAGTGGTTCGCCGCCGAGGGCAAGGCCGCGGGGCTGCACGTGCAGTTCGACTTCGTCTCGATGCAGCAGCTGTTCCTCTCGCTCGCGCGCAAGGACGCGCATCCGCTCGCCGCGGCGCTGCGCAGCCGGCCGGATCTGCCCTCGACGGCGCAGTGGGCGAACTTCGTGCGCAACCACGACGAGCTCACGCTCGACAAGCTCGCGCCGGACGAGCTCGAGGAGGTCTTCGAGGCGTTCGCGCCCGACGAGGGCATGCGGCTGTTCGGCCGCGGCATCCGGCGGCGGCTGCCGACGATGCTCGGCGACGCGCGCGCCGTGCGGCTCGTCTACACCCTGATGTTCTCGCTGCCGGGCTGCCCCGTGCTGTTCTACGGCGAGGAGATCGGCATGGGCGAGGCGCTCGAGGTGGAGGGCCGCTACGCCGTGCGCACGCCCATGCAGTGGACGGCGGATGCGTCGGGTGGGTTCTCGACGGCGCCCCGCAGCCGCTGGCCCCGGCCGATGCCGGACGGCGAGTGGGCGCCGGAGCGCGTGAACGTCGCCGACCAGCGCAGCGATCCCTCGTCGCTCTGGCGCCACCTGCAGCGACTGACCGCGATGTACCGGGATGCGCCCGAGCTCTCCTGGTCGAGGCTCGAGGTGATCGGCGTGCGCCAGAAGGCGGTGCTCGCGCACGTGTGCCGCGGCGACGAGTGGGCGATGCTCGCGATGCACAACCTAGGCGACGGCCGCGAGTCGGTGCGGCTCGAGCTGCGCGCGGAGTCGGGGCCCGTCACGCTCATCGACCGGTTCGACGACTCGACGATGACGATCGACGGCACGCTCGAGCTCGACCTCGGCCCCTACGGCTGGCGCTGGCTGCAGGTGACGCCCGCCGACGCGACCATCCGTCGCGTGTAGGCGTGCAACGGCGCTGCCGCACGTGCCACAGGATGAGGACCGATCACCGAATGAGGCCGATCCGTCCTCGGTTCGCGACGGTTCGGCGATCGGTCCTCATCCGGTGACGCGGCAGCCCGGAGAACGACGAAGCCCCCGACCTCGCGGTCGGGGGCTTCGATCGATGCGGGTGCTTACCAGCTCGACTTGGTCACGCCGGGCAGCTCGCCCCGGTGCGCCATGTCGCGGAAGCGCACACGCGAGATGCCGTAGTCGCCGACGTGGCCGCGCGGGCGGCCGTCGATGGCGTCGCGCTTGCGCACGCGCACGGGCGAAGCGTTGCGGGGCAGCTTCTGCAGGCCGAGACGAGCGGCCTCGCGCTCCTCGTCGGTGCTCTTCGGGTCGACGAGGGCCTTCTTCAGGGCGAGACGCTTCTCGGCGTAGCGCGCGACGATGACCTTCCGCTGCTCGTTCTTGGCGATCATGCTCTTCTTGGCCATTATCGCTCCTCTCGGAACTCGACGTGCTGGCGGACGACGGGGTCGTACTTCTTCAGCACAAGGCGGTCAGGGTTGTTGCGACGGTTCTTCTTCGTCACGTAGGTGTAGCCGGTGCCGGCCGTCGAGCGCAGCTTGATGATCGGACGGACGTCCTGGGACTTCTTCGCCATCAGAGCTTCACCCCCCGAGCCTGCATGTCACGGATGACGGCCTCGATGCCACGGGCGTCGATGACCTTCATGCCCTTCACCGAGACGTTGATCGTCACGTTGCGCCGCAGCGACGGGACGAAGTAGGTCTTGCGCTGCACGTTCGGGTCGAAGCGTCGCTTCGTGCGCCGGTGCGAGTGCGAGATGTTGTGTCCGAAGCCGGGAACGGCTCCGGTCACCTGGCATACCGCTGCCATGGTTCCTCCATATGGGTACCGTGGGCCTGAGCCCACCCAAGATCACTTGCCTGCACACACCACAGCCGGGCCGTTTCACGGGCTTGGAGGGGGTGGGTGCCGCGCGGCCGAAGCCGCACCAAGGATCTATCGTACGGCACGCGCACGCCGCGCGGCAATCCCGACTTCCGCGAACGCGCCGCGCACGCCGAGGCCGACGCCGACGAGCGGAGGGGCGGATGCGTCAGCGCGGCCCGGGCGGGAACACGGGCTGGCCGTCGGGCCCCATAGGGTAGGGCGTCCCGTCGGGGTAGGTCGGCCACGGCAGCAGCCCGTTCGCGTCGGGCTGCTGCGGCACCTGGCCCGGCCACTGCGCGGCCGTCGGCGCGGCGGCCGGCGCGGCGTGCGGAGGGGCTTGCGGCGCGGCCGGCTGCTGCCCGGGCCACGGCTGCTGCGCCCACTGCCCGGCCGGCGCCGGCTGCTGCGCGGGCCACGCGCTCGGCGCACCGGCCGCGGCCGCCGCGGCGGCGGCAGCGGCGGCGCTCTGCGGCGCCCCGGGCGGTGGTACCTGACCGGCCGGCACGAGTGGGCGCGCGTGCTCGCCGCGGGACTCCGCCTCCTGCCAGTCGAGGTTGCGCCGGTTCCAGAACAGCAGCACCGTCACCGAGCTCGCGAGCGCCGTCACGACGATCGCGGCGACCGTCGAGCGCCAGTACCACTCCCCCACGTCGATCCCGAAGGCGTCGATCGCGAAGTGCAGCGTGAGCAGCACGCCCACGAGCCCCAGCAGCGAGGCGGCGACGAGACCGAGCACGCGGCCGAACTGCGTGCCGGACGCCTTGCCGAGGTTGATGAGCCCCCACGCTCCGGCCGCCGCGGCGCGCACCACGAGGATCGTGAGCAGCACGATGCCGAGCAGCTGGGCGAACAGCCAGCCCTCCGAGCCGAATTCGAAGTCGTCGACCGTGCCGCCCGTGCGCCCGCCGCGCACCCAGATGGCGATCATGAGCACGGCGAGCAGGTAGGTGTTCGCGGCCACGCCGATGACGAGCGGCGTCGCCGAGCGCCGCGCCAGCACGAGGTCGAGCGCGAGCAGCGCGGTGAAGGCGAGGAAGACGACGACCGTCCAGACCACGCGCGGCGCCTGGCTCTCGAAGTCGCCGACGAAGATGAGCACGACCGTGATGATCGTGACGATCGCCAGCAGGCACATGCCGACGAACAGCACGGGCTGGATGCCCATGATGCGGCGCGGCTCGGGCTTGCCCGGCGCGGCGTCGCGGGGCGCGGACCGCCGGCCGTGCTGACCAGGGCCCTGCTGACCCGGAGCCTGCTGACCCGGAGCCTGCTGGCCGGCGTCGTGCTGCCCCGGCGCGGGCTGCGGGCGGCGCACGGTGGACGCGTCGGGCGCGCTCGGCGGCGGCTGCGCGCCGAAGGAGCTGGGCGGGTTCGTCACGGACGGCCTCCTCGATCAGGTGGGGCCAGTCTCACAGCAGCGGCCGCGCGGCCGCCAGAGGTGCGCGCGACCTGTGGAGAGCGGCTCAGCGGCGCGCGGCGCACTCGCCGCACAGGCCGAAGATGTCGACGACGTGATCGGGCTCGATGAAGCCGTGCTCCGCGGCAACCTGCCGCGCCCAGCGCTCGACGGCTGCGGCCTCGAGCTCGACCGTCCGGCCGCACTGGCGGCAGATGAGGTGGTGGTGGTGCGTCGGCGTGCAGGCGCGGTAGAGCACCTCGCCGCCGGACTGCAGCGCATCCGCCTCGCCGTCCTCCGCGAGCGCCGCGAGCGCGCGGTAGACGGTCGCGAGCCCGACGGTCGAGCCGTCGGTGCGCATCGACTGGTGCAGCGCCTGCGCCGACACGAACTCCTCGCTCGTCGCGAGCGCGTCGCGCACGGCCTCGCGCTGGCGAGTGCTGCGGCGGGGTGCGGTGTCGGTCATGGTCTCCTCGCCTCGATCGTGGCACGGTTCGGTGCGGCGCGCTCGGGCGCGGCGAGTGGCGAGGCCGGCAGCGCCGCGGGCCGCCGCAGCGACGCGAGCAGCCATGCCAGGCCGTAGGCGGTGGCGGCGACGAGCGCGATCGCGCCGCCCGCGGCGACGTCGAGCCAGCGCGATGCCAGCAGGCCCAGCACGCCCGAGCCGATGCCGACCGCGGGGGCGACCACGAGCATCCACCGCCAGTCGGGCACGACGAGCCTGGCCGCTGCGGCGGGCGCGACGATGAGCGCGACTCCGAGGATGGCGCCGACGACCGGCATGATCGCGACGACCGTGCCGGCGATGAGCGCGAGCGAGACGACCTCGGGCAGCCAGGGCGCGAGCCCGGCGCGGCGGTAGCCGGTTTCGTCGGCGCTCAAGAACAGCAGGTGGCGGCCCGCGAGCGCCCACACCGCGAGCGCCGCCGCGAGCACCGTGGCGGTGAGCGCGAGGTCGGCGCCCGTCACCGCGAGCACCTGCCCCACCAGGAACGACTCGACGTCGATCGCGAGCGGCGTCACCGACTGCAGGAAGGCGCCGAGCGCGAAGCCGGCGGTGAGCATGACGCCGGATGCCACTGCCGGGCCCTGCGAGCGGATCCTGCCGATGCCGACGGCCACGGCGATGAGCGCGACCGCCGCCACGGCGGCGCCGGCCGGGATCGAGACGCCCAGGATGGCCGCGGCGACCGCGCCCGGGAACGTCGCGTGCGTGAGCGACATCGTGAAGAACGCGCGCTCGCGCAGCACGACGAGCACGCCGACGACGCCCGCGAGCGCGCCGGCGAGCACGACCTCGAGCATCGCGAGCTGGAAGAAGTCGAGCCCCGCGGCAGGGGCGATGGCAGCGGGGAGCGCGAGCATCAGCGCACCGTCCCCGCCGGCTCGGGGCGTGCGGGCGCGACCGGCGCCGTCGCCGCCGCGCGTGCTCGCAGGAGCCGCGCGCGGAGGGCGCCGGCGCCGAGCGCCACGAGGTACCCCGCGATCATCGTGAGCGCGACGGTCGCGCCCGGTGCCGCATCCATCCCGAGCTCCGCGAGCTGCACGACGAGCCACAGCCCGAGCCAGCCGGTGACCGCGCCGAAGCCGATCGCGAGCAGGATCGCGCTCGGCAGCGAGCGCGTGAGCGCGCGCGCCGCGGCGGCCGGCACGATCACGACGGCCAGCGCGAGCAGCGTGCCGACCGAGGCGGATGCGGCGACCACCACGAGCGCGATGGCGACCGTGCCGATGAGCTCGAGCGCGAGCACGGGCAGTCCTGCGCGTCGGGCGCCCGCGGCGTCGAAGGCGGCGAACAGCTGCTGCTGCGCGGTCGCGACGACGAGCGCGACGGCGAC
>DASSWM010000270.1:0-2679 GCA_035704865.1 Agrococcus sp. | reverse complement strand
CAGGTCGAGGTCATCCGGCGCAGCGGCATCGTCCCCGATGGCCACGCCGTGCAGGTACGTGAGCTCGCTGCCCTCCGCGTAGTCGGGGTCGACGTCTGCGCTCACCTGCAGCAGCCCGGCGGGCTGCGTGCTGGTGAGCTCCTTGAGCCGCTGATGCTCCTCCGGCGGCAGCGCCGCGATGTGCGCCTGGATGTGGGGGTTCGCCCCCTCGTGGATGAGCGGCACGCGCGCTGCATGCCCCACGAGGCGGAAGGCGGGCCGGTCGATGATGTGGGTGTCCATGGGGGAGCTCCCTTCTACGGTCAGGCGGAACCTGAGCTGCGGTTGTGATCGAAGGGGACCGCCGTCGCGACGCACGTCGGCGGGGCCGACGCCGTGCACGGCGCGGAACGCCCGGCTGAACGCCTCGGTCGAGCCGTAGCCGTGGCGCACCGCGATCGCGAGCAGCTCGCCGCCGCCGACGACGTCCGCCGCCGCGCGCGTCATCCGGCGCCGCCGGATGTACTCCGACAGCGGCATGCCCGCGAGCGACGAGAACATCCGGCGCACGTGGTGCTCGGTCGTGCCGAGCCGCGCGGTCAGCTCGGCGACGTCGAGCTCCTCGGTGAGGTCGTCCTCGATGAGTTCGACGAGCCGGTTGAGCGCTGCGATCATGGTGTCCCTTCTGCCTCGAGCATGCCCCGCGGCGCCGGCGGTCACCCGACTATCGCGGTCCGAAGCGATCGCCCAGCCGCTGCAGCTGTCCGTGGTGCACGTCGGTCATCCAGTCGAGCGGCGCGTCAGGCCCGATGCGCGGGTCGTCGGGCTCGCGGCCGGCGCGCAGCGCCTCGATGTAGGCGCGGTCGAGCGCCAGCCGATGGCGCAGCGCCTGCCCGTCACCCACCGAGCCGTGGCCCGGCACGATCGTGCGCACCGCATCCGCCGTCTCCTCGAAGCGCGCGAGCGCGCCGAGGTAGTCGTCGAGCGGCTGCGCGGCGTCGAGGTCGAGGAACGGGATCAGCGCATCCGAGAGCATGTCGCCGGCGACGAGCACGCCCGCATCCTCGATGAGCAGCGCCGCGTGTCCGGGGGCGTGCGCGCGGTGCTCGATGATGCGGATGCGCGGGCCGGCCCACGGGAGCGACACGGCACCGGGGGAGAGGGGCGTGATGTCGCCCAGCAGCTCCATCGGGATGTCGGCGGCGAACTCGGGCGGCAGGTAGTCGGCGAGCTCGGACTGCCAGCCATCGCGGCCGATGAACTCGCGGATCGTCGCGGCGCAATCGGCGGTGCCGTACCGCGGCGCATCGCCGAGCGCGGGGTGCCAGAGCACGTGATCCCAGTCCGGGTGTGTGGCGAAGCCGGCGACCACCGGAAGGCCACGCTCGTCGAGCTCGTGCGCGATGCCGGCCAGCTCGGCGCGGGTGATGCCGGGGTCGATCAGCAGCGCGCCCTCGTCGCCGCGCACGATGACGCAGTTGCTCTGGATGCACTCGCTCTCGTGGACGAGCACGTCGTCGGCGATCTCCTGCAGCGGCATGGGGCCGATCGTAGGGGAGTGGGGCTCTCGCGGGGCGGTCGATTCGGCGCTAGCGTCCGGGAGCATGGACATGCTGGGAGGCGGCGCGATCGCCGCGGCCGATCTGACCGACTGGCGCAAGCTCGCGCAGGGGCTGCACGCGCGCTACCTGGTCGACGACTTCGCCGCCGGCGTCACGTTCCTCGCGGCGGTGGGGGAGGCCGGCGACGCGCTGGGTCACCATCCGCGCGTGGCGATGGCGCCGGGCTGCGTCGATCTCAAGCTCACGAGCGACGACGCCGTCTACCGCGACGGCGACACCGAGCACATCGTGGAGTGGGTGACGCAGCTCGACATCGATCTCGCTCGGCGGATCACGCAGATCGCGGGGGAGCAGGGGCTGCGGGCGGACCCGGGCTCGGTGAGCGTCGTCGAGCTCGGTCTCGACACGGCCGACTCCGCGTCGATCGCGCCGGTGTGGGCAGCGCTGCTGACCGGAGACGCCTCGGCTCAGGGCCATGGCTCGCCGAGCGACGAGATCCGGGATGCGTCGGGCCGCGTGCCGAACCTGTGGTTCGGCGATGCCGATGGCGCGGGGGAGGTCGGGCAGCGCTTCCACATCGAGGTGTACGTGGCGCCCGAGGTCGCCCAGCAGCGGATCGAGGCCGCAGTCGCTGCGGGTGGACGCGTCGTCGATGCCGGCGATGCATCGGGGCTCACCGTGATCGCCGATCAGGAGGGCAACACCGGCGTCGTCTGCGTCGACGTCAGCGCGGTGCGACGGGGCTGAGGGCGCCCCGCGGCAGCAGCGGCCGCCCGCCGCTCTCCACAGATCCGTGCGCTCGCGCGACGAGTTGCCTCTCACGATTCGCGCATGCTCGACGTCGCGCAGCAGATGGGCTCCACCACCGTGGATCCCTGCGCGGGAGAGTGACGCCGTCAACGCAATCCGACATAATGTGCATTATCGGCGCTAGGAGGGTGCGCGAGGACTCGGGTCTGCCCCATCCGTCGCGCGACCTACGACGTGAGCAGTTGCATGTCCTCGAGTGATCGGGCTGCGTGTGCGTCGAAGGTCATCGTTGCGCGAGCGCCGGCGCGTCGGCCGCCTCGCGCGATCAACGCGTCAACGAAGTCGGCGCCACGGGAGGCTTCCGTCAGCGCCGCCACAACGACATCGC
>DASSWM010000269.1:0-2821 GCA_035704865.1 Agrococcus sp. | reverse complement strand
CCGCAGCATGTGGGTGATGTAGCGCGAGCCCTTCACGGCGAAGACGAAGTCGTCGGGCACCGCATCCCGCCAGCGCTCGTAGCTCGCGGGGCGCTGCAGCGAGTAGAACGAGCCGTTGAGCTCGAGCGTCGACATGCGCTCGCCGACGAACTCGAGCTCGCGCCGCTGCGGCAGCCCACGCGGGTAGAAGTCGCCGCGCCAGTCGGCGTACCGCCAGCCCGAGATGCCGATGCGAGCGAGCATCAACCCGCCGTGCCGGAGGTGCGCCGCGGCCGGTAGTCGCGCCAGGTGGCCCGGTACTGCAGGTACCCGCGCCAGGCCGAGACGAGCACCCACGCGAGCCCGACCACGACGCCCGCCGCGACCGCCCAGCCGATCGAGCCCGTGAGCGAGACCAGCAGCCCGGCCACGAGCAGGCCGTCGACGCACGCGTTCACGACGATGATGAGCATCATCGAGCTGCCGAGCACCTGGCTCGCGTCGGAGCGCGGGCGCAGGAACGAGTACGTCCTCCCGACGCCGGCCTCGTCGTCGGCGACGGCGGCGAGGAAGTACTGCCGCACCTGCGGGTCGAGGTCGACGTAGGCGCCGCGCAGCCGGTTCATGGCGACGACGTACATGAGATCCTCCTCGCCGACGTTCAGCACCCGCTGCTGCGTCATGGCGCCGATCACGACGAGGAACGCCAGGATCGCGAGCATCGCGGGCGAGAACCAGCCCTCGAAGCGGGACGCCTGCCCGAGCAGGCCGATCGTGACGAGCCCGGCGGAGACGAGCGTGAGGAAGATCGTGATGCGGCTGAGCACCTCGCTCTGCGCGGTGCCGCGCGCCGCCAGCAGGCCCCAGTGCTCGGTCGCGAGCATCTGCACGCGACGGCTGAGCACGGCGTCAGGCTCCGCCGCGCTCGGTGCGGGCGGAGCTGCGTCACCGTCGGTGGCCGGCTGCGGAGCCGCACCGGCCGGGTCGTCGGCCATGGCTCATTGTGCACCCGCGCGCTGCGCGCCACCAGCGGTGACGATCGTGCGCCAGAGGTGCACGCCCATCGCGACCACGACGAGCAGCCAGACGAGCAGCGCGAACCACAGCTCGACGGCGCCGATCACGCCGACGACGGGCAGCCGGTCGGCCTCGCCGAGGGTGATGCCCGCGACCGCGTACATGCCGAGCGGGAAGACGATGCTCCACAGCGTCGAGTCGTAGGTGAGCGGCACCTTGTGGCGCCAGTGCCGCCACCAGCCGGCCGCGAGCAGCGGCGGGATGAGCCAGGTGGCGAACGACCAGAACACGACCGACACCCCGGCGACGAGGCCGCGCGTCGCGAGCACCATCGGGGCGTCGTCCATCTCGACGATGCGCGCGCCGGCGAGCACCGTGATCGCGCACGCGCCCATCGCGACCCAGTAGGGGGCGCTCAGATCGATCGGGCGCACCTCGTAGAGCAGCATGCGGAACGCGACGACGACGCCCGCGAGCGCGTAGAGGAAGATGCCCACCGACCAGGAGACGACCGCGAGCACCGCGAGCCAGCCGCTCAGCGCCTCCGGCGCGACCGGCTGCAGCGACGCCGACGCCACCGCGATCGACTGGCTCGCCACCACCGAGATGAACCAGGTGCCGTTCGCGAGCGCCACGACCGGCCGGGTGGTGCGGCCCAGCACGGCCGTCCACGGCACGATGTAGCCGAGCACGAGCCAGGCGGCGAACGACAGCGCGAGCAGCGCGCCCGTCCACGCCACCTGGCCGTCCATCGCGATCCGGACGCCCAGCACGTTCGTGCCCGCGACGAACGTGAAGAAGCCGAACGCGCGGCGCGCATCCGTGAACTCGTCGACGTACTCGTGGCGGTAGGCGATCATGCGCCAGAGGTTGAGCGCGATCAGCAGCGCGTAGGCGATGCCGCAGAGCCACGCGAGGACGTCCGACAGGAGCGAGAAGCCCTCGAGCTCGAGTCCCACCGAGATGATGCCGCTGCCCATGACGAGCGCGAAGTACCCCGGCGGCAGCCCACGCACCGCACGCCGGATCCGCCCTGCGGCGCCCGGCGTCGAGGCGTGCTCGGCGGTCGCGGTCATCCCCGCGAGGCTAGCGCGAGGGCTCAGCCCAGCTGCACCGCGACCCAGGCGAGCGCGGCGATCGCGCCCCACGAGAGCAGCGCGGTCAGCAGCGCCCGCCAGCCCGTGCGCACCAGCTGCCCGAGGCGCACGGCCGCACCGAGACCGAACAGGGCCATGGCCAGCAGGGCCGTCTGCACCGCATCCGCCACCTCGATGGCCTCGACGGGGACGGCGACGAACGTGCGCAGCAGCACGGCGGCGATGAAGCCCGCGACGAACAGCGGCACGATCGGCGGTCGGCGGCCGCCCAGCTCGCCGGCGCCATCGCGACGGCGCACGACGGCGGTCGTGATCGCGACCATCGGGGCGAGCATGAGCACGCGCGTGAGCTTCACGACGATCGCGACCGCGAGCGCCGCGGAGCCCGCGATCTGCGCCGTCGCGACGACCTGGCCGACGTCGTGCACGCTCGCACCGACCCAGTGGCCGAACTGCAGCGCGGTGAGTCCGAGCGGCTGCCACAGCAGCGGCAGCACGGCGATCGCGAGCGTGCCGCACAGCGTGACGAGCGCCACCGGCGTCGCGGCCTCCTCGTCGCTCGAGTCGGTCGCGTGGCTCATCGCGCCGATCGCCGACGCGCCGCAGATCGAGAACCCCGCGGCGATCAGCAGCGGCTGGCGGCCCGGCAGTCGCAGCAGCCGGCCGAGGCCGAGCGTCGCGACGAAGGTGAGCAGCAGCACGACGACGACGGCGACGATCGAGACCCA
>DASSWM010000268.1:0-2041 GCA_035704865.1 Agrococcus sp. | reverse complement strand
CGGTGCTGCACTCGGTCGTGCCGCTCGGGCAGTTCGCGCCGCTCGACTGGATCGACGCCGACGAGTCGGCGCGGCGATTAGCGACGGCCGGCGTGCGCATCGCGCCGGGCGCGCGCACGGCGCGCGAGCTCGTCGGCGCGTAGCCGGCGCTCAGACCAGGCGCGCCTCGATCGTCACCTCGTCGGTGACCTCCACCTGCACGTCGGCGACCTGGATGCCCGGCGGCAGCTCCGACGCGAGGTCGAAGCGGCGGCCCTCGAGCCCCGCGATGCGGCCGCGCGCGGCGCCGAGCATCGCGGCGACGAGCGGATTGCCGCTGTCGATCGCGATGTCGCTGAGCGTCACGCCCATGCGGTCGTCGACGACGGCGCTCGCCGTGCCGGTCACGTGCGCGCCCAGCAGCCCCTTGCGCACCTTGGCGTCGAGCGAGATGCGCAGCGAGCGCGGGCCGTCCGACTCGACGTCGAGGTCGAGCCGCGAGACGGTGATGCCGCGATCGAGCAGCGCCGACTCCGCGAGCCCGAGCACCGCCTTGCCGAGCTGCTCCTTCGGCACCGCGATGCGCGCCCAGCCGTGCAGGGGGCGCTCGGCGTCGGGCTGCGCCAGCTCGACGGCGAGCTCGCGGTTGTCGGTCTCGATCCAGCGGAACGGCACGTCGCGCAGCTGCGCGTCGACCCGCACCATGGCGCCGGCGATGCGCATGGGGTCGGCCTTCACGCGCAGCTCGCGCAGCACGGCGTCCTCGCTCGAGACGGGCGCGCCCTGCGGCTCGAGGCGCGCTCGGTCGCGGTCGTGCTCGCCCGCGAGCATGAAGTCGGTGAGGTCGAGGTGCAGGTGGTCGACGTCGGCGCCGTCGAGCTCCGCGTCGATCACCGAGGTGCAGGCGATGCCGGCAGGCTCTGCCGCGACCACGAGGGTGCGGATGCGCTTCTCCAGCTGTGGTCCGGAGGTCGGCCTGGGTGCGTGCCCGAGAAGGATGCTTTCAGCCACGCCGTGAGCCTACGCCGGTTCTGCCAGGAGTCCAGCCAGGGCAGCCGACACGCTGGCCTGCGCAGGTCACGATTCGGTGACGGAGCACTGCCGTCCGCAGCCGCACGCGCGCGTCACTCGCTGCGGAGCGCCCGCCGCATGCCGGTCTCGGCGCCGCGCATGACCCTCGCGTGCTGCGCGGCGAGCGCATGGTGCAGCAGCGGGCTCGCGAGCCGCAGCAGCCGCGAGCGCGCCTCCACCTCCTGCGCGAACACCACGCGCGTGCCGCCGGGCACGGGCGTCACGCGCCACACGCACCAGCCGTCGAGGTCGCCGGCCAGCAGGGCGCGCAGCTCCTCGCGCGTCGTGACGGACTCGGTGATGCTGAAGCGGATGCGGTACCCGAGCGGGGCGCGCACCTCCAGCCGGGCTGCGCGGCGGGTCTCCGTCGAGGCGTCGCCGACCACGCGGACGCGGGGCCACCACGCGCCGTAGCCGGGGACGTCCTCGAGCAGCGCGCGCACCGCATCCGTCGTCGCCGCCACCTGCCACTCGTGGCTGAAGCGGTAGAGCGTGCGCATCCGGCCATTCTCCCCTGGTGCGGGCCCGGTCGGCGGCGTAGCGTCGCGAGCGAGCCCCGAGCGAGCGAAGGAGCAGGCAGATGAGCCTCGTCGTCCACTTCGAGATCCATGCGAGCGAGCCGCAGCGGCTCATCGACTTCTACCGCGAGCTGCTGGGCTGGGAGTTCACGCAGTACGGCGAGGTGCCCTACTGGACGATCGACACGGGCGACGGCGCCATCGACATGGGCCCCGACGGCCGGGTGGTGCCGGGGACGGGCATCAACGGCGGGCTCGCGCAGCGGCGAGGCCCCGCGCCCGCGGCGGATGCGCCCGTGAACGGCTGCAACGTCGTCGTGGGGGTCGACGACGCGGACGCGGTCTTCGCGAGGGGCGTCGAGCTCGGCGGCACCGCGGCCGAAGAGCCCGAGGACATGGCCGGCATCGGCCGGGTGGGCTACCTGCGCGACCCCGACGGCAACCTCTTCGGCATCATCGCCGAGGTGCTCGCC
>DASSWM010000267.1:0-2279 GCA_035704865.1 Agrococcus sp. | reverse complement strand
CCGCACCCGCGGGGCGGCCGTCCTCCGTGTCTCGGTGACGACCGGGCGCTTCAGCGCGGCAGCTCGGGCGCCCAGCCGGTCGCCCGGCGCACGATCTCGGCGACGACCTCGGGATCGGTCGTGTGCTCCCCCAGCCGGTTGGGCTTGCCCGCGCCGTGGTAGTCGCTCGAGCCGGTCACGAGCAGATCCAGCCGCTCGGCGTCGGCGAGCAGCTGCCGCCTGCTCGCCTCGTCGTTGTCGCGGTGCCAGATCTCCACGCCCTCGAGCCCGGCCGCGACCAGGTCGCCGAGCACGCCCATCCGCATGACCGGGCGGCCGCGCGCGGCCGGGTGCGCGAGCACGGCGACGCCGCCCGCCTCGCGGATGATGCGGATCGCGTCCTCGGGCGGCGGCGCCTCGTGCGGCTGGTAGTAGCCGCCCTGCCAGTGCAGGATGCCCTCGAACGCCGCTGAGCGGTCGGGCACGATGCCGAGCGTGACGAGCGCGTCGGCGATGTGCGGGCGGCCGATCGTGGCGCCGGGCGCCGAGTGCTGCTCGATGTGGTGCCACGTGAGCGGGTAGTCGCGGCCGATCGCGTGCACCATGCGCTCGGCGCGGTCGATGCGCTCGAAGCGGATGCGCTCGCGCTCGCCGATGAACGCCTCGGAGTCGGGGTTGAGCAGGTAGCCGAGCACGTGCACGCTCGCGGGCCCGATCTGCGACGAGAACTCGACGCCCGGGATGAGCGCGACGCCCGTCTCGTGCGCCGCCTCGGTCGCCTCGACCCAGCCCGCGACCGTGTCGTGGTCGGTGAGCGCGAGCGTGCCGATGCCGGCTGCCGCTGCGGCGCGCACGACGTCGGCCGGTGCGTCCGTGCCGTCGGACTCGCGCGAGTGCGCGTGCAGGTCGGCCGGCCCGGCCGCGGCCCAGTCGAACCCGTCGACGCTCGCCCGATCATGCTCCATTTCGCCAGACTACGTCGCGCGCCCGTACCGCGGCGACAGCCGCATCGCCTACCCTCGCAAGGTGCTCGCGATCCTCGGCTGGCTGCTCGCCATCGCCATCGCGGCGTGCCTCGCGCTCGCCGCGTGGCCGCAGGCGCTCGGCCTCGAGCAGGCGCCCGTGGTCGCGCAGGTGGTCTCGATGCGGGTCGGCGTGATCGGCATCGCGCTCCTGCTGGCGCTGCTGTTCCTGTGCTTCGTCGGCTGGCGGCGCGTGCGCCCGTTCGTGCTCGGCGTCGTCTCGCTGCTGCTGGTGTTCATGCTCGTCTCGGGCGGCATCCACGTCTCGCGCGGGCTCGACACCGGGCAGCGCATCGACGGCGCGGGCACCGACGACGTCGTCGTGCTCACCTGGAACACGCTCGGCGACGAGCCGGGCGTCGAGGAGATCGCGCGCGTCGTCGACGAGACGGGGGCGGATGCGGTGATGCTGCCCGAGACGACGCTGCAGCTGGGCGTCGGGGTGGCCGAGCTGCTGCGCGAGCGCGGCAAGCGCTTCTGGGTGCACACGACCGGCTACTCCCCCTCCTACGGCGCGCTCAACACGACGCTGCTGATCTCGGTCGAGCTCGGCGAGTACACGACCGACGGCGAGATCGGCGGCACGCGCACGCTGCCGACGGTCGTCGCCCGCCCCGACGACGGCGACGGTCCCGTGCTCGTCTCGGCGCATCCGGTCGCCCCCGTGCCGGGCCAGATGCGCAACTGGCGCGCCGACCTCGAGTTCGTCGCGGGGCTGTGCGACGGCTCGCAGTCGGTGATCATGGCAGGCGACTTCAACTCCACCATCGACCACTGGTGGGGCACGCGCGCCGAGCTCGACGGCGGCGGCTCCGGCGACCTGGGCGTGTGCCGCGACGCCGCCACGGAGGCCGGCGCGGGCGCGGTCGGCACCTGGCCGACCTGGGCGCCGCACTGGCTGGGCGCCACGATCGACCACGTGGTCGCGACGCCCGATTGGACGCCGGTCGCGGCGCGCGTGCTGACGGGCCTCGACGGCTCCGGCACCGACCACCGGCCGGTCGTCGTGCAGCTGCGGCGCACCGGCTGAGCGGTCAGCCCGCCGGGTCGTCGTGCTCGGTCGGGCCGTGGAGCGCGGTCGGGTCGTCGAGCGCGGTCGACCCGGCGAGCGCCGTCGGCTCGGCGAGCGCGTCCGGCTCGGCGAGCGCGTCCGGCTCTGCGAGCGCGTCCGGCTCTTCCAGCGCGGCGAGCTCGTCGATCGCCGCGAGCACGGCGCGCGCCGCCTCGCGCGTCGCGAGCGGGCGGAAGTGCCCGTTCGCCCGCAGCCGCACGCCCCCG
>DASSWM010000266.1:0-8141 GCA_035704865.1 Agrococcus sp. | reverse complement strand
CGCGGCGTTAGCCTGAGCGCGTGAGCTTCGGCATCCATCCCGCACCGGCCGCGGTGCTCGTGCACCTCAGCGACACCCACCTGCTCGCCGGCGGTGCGCACCTGGCCGACCTCGTCGACACCGAGGCGCACCTGCGCGACGCGGCCGAGCGCATCCGCGTCGTCGCGCCCGACGCCGACGCGATCGTCGTCTCCGGCGATGTCGCCGACCGGGGCGAGGTCGAGGCGTACGCGCTCGCGCGGGAGATCCTCGAGCCCGTCGCCGACGCCATCGGAGCGCCCATCGTCTGGGCGGCCGGCAACCACGACGAGCGGCCGCAGATGCGCGCGGCGCTCGGCATGGCGGGCGATCCGCTCGCGCCCGTCGACTCGACGATCGAGGTGGCCGGGCTGCGCATCGTCTCGCTCGACACGAGCCTGCCGGGCTGGCACCACGGCGGCTTCGACGAGGGGCAGGCCGAGTGGCTCGCCGCCGCGCTCGCCGACCCGCCGCCGCTCGGCACCGTGCTCGTGATGCACCACCCGCCGCTGCCGTACCGGAGCAAGCTCATGCGACTGCTCGAGTTCCGCGACGAGCAGCGGCTCGCCGAGGTGCTCGGCGCGGGCGCATCGGGGAGCCGCGCCGTGCGCGCGATCCTCTCCGGCCACCTGCACATCGACGGCTCGGGCACGTTCGCCGGGATCCCGGTCATGCTGGCGGGGGCGACGAGCTACGCCGACGACCTCGGCGGGCCGCCGCCGGCGATGCACGGCATCGACGCCGCCCAGTCGTTCAACCTCATCGAGCTCTATCCGGACGTCGTCGCGCACTCGGTCGTGCCTGCGCTCGTGCACGAGTCGCGCGAGACGCTGCCCGCGCACGTCGTCGAGCAGGTCATGCAGCTCGATGCCGAGCAGCGCATGGAGCGCTTCAGCCGGAAGCCGGGCTGAGCATGCACCTCGACGGCGCCATCGACGGCTACCTCGCGCATCTCGAGCGGGAGCGCGGCTACGCCGCCAACACGGTGCGCGCGTACCGGGGCGACCTGCGCAGCCTCGCGGACCACTGCGACCGCGCGGGCATCGAGGATGCGGGCTCGCTCGACATCGACACGCTGCGCGACTGGCTCTACGCGAGCGCCGAGGCCGGCATGGGCAAGGCCACCATCGCGCGGCGGAGCGCGGCAGCTCGCGGCCTGAGTCGCTGGATCGCGGCGAACGGCGGCGCCGACGTCGCGGGCAGGCTGCGCACGCCCAAGCGCGACCGGCACCTGCCGCGCGTGCTGTCGCGGCAGGCGATGGACGACGTGCTCGGCGGCCTCGCCGCGGCCGCGGGGGAGGGCGAGCCCGCCGCGCTGCGCGACCTCGCGGTCGTCGAGCTCCTCTACGCGAGCGCGCTGCGCGTCAGCGAGCTCGTCGGCCTCGACGTCGACGACGTCGACCTCGAGCGGCTCACCGTCCGCGTCACGGGCAAGGGATCGAAGGAGCGGGTCGTGCCCTTCGGCCGGCCCGCGCTCGACGCGGTGCTCGACTGGATGCGCGCGGGCCGCGACCAGCTCGCGAACCCGGCGAAGCCGCATCCGGCCCTCTTCCTCGGCGCGCGGGGCGGGCGGCTCGGCCAGCGCCGCGTGCACGAGCTGGTCGCGTCGCTGCTGCAGGCGCTGCCCGGCTCCGGCCCGCAGGGGCCGCACACGCTGCGCCACACGGCGGCGACGCACCTGCTCGACGGCGGCGCCGACCTGCGCGCGGTGCAGGAGATGCTCGGCCACGCGAGCCTCGGCACGACGCAGATCTACACGCACGTGTCGCTCGAGCGGCTCGCCGAGGCCTACCGCACGGCGCACCCGCGCGCCTGAGCGCCACGCGCTTCAGCCGCTCGACGGGCAGCAGCACCGGCCGCTCGACGCCCAGCAGCGGCAGCGGGTCGACGTACTCGCCGTGCAGCCGCGCACCCAGGTGCAGGCGCACCGAGCCCTGCGCGTGGCCGGGCTGCAGCACGCCGATCCGCTGCCCCCGCGCGACGACGTCGCCTGCGGCCACGAGCGGCTCGACCGGCTCGAAGCTCGAGACCAGCCCGTCGGCGTGCTCGATGGAGACGACCGGGCGCCCCGCGACCGGGCCCGCGAAGCGCACGACCCCGGCCTGCGGCGCGCGCACCGCCGAGCCCGCGGGCGCCGCGATGTCGATGCCGCGGTGACCGGGGCCGTAGGGCGTCTCGGGGGCATCGAACGCGCGCACCACCTCGTGCGGCTCGACCGGCCACGCCCACGGCGCGAGAGCGAGCACGAGCAGGCCGACGAGGATGCGCATCCCGGCATGGTGCACCCGCGCCGCGGCCGTGCGTGCGAGCGCATCCGCCACCCGTGGAGAGCGCTGCCCGGGGCGCACCGCCGGCGCCCCGCCGAGCATGTAGCATGGAAGGGCATCGCCTGTGCGATGACTTCGCGCGTCCATCGCGACGCCGACTCCAACGGTCCAGCTGCTCGAGCCTCGTGCTCGCGCGCCTGGCGGAGCCGGGTCAGGGCGCCAGGGGCACGGCCATCCGGTCGCGCCAGCAGAACCGCAACAGAAGAAGGAGGCGGCAATGGCCGTCGTCACCACTCGCCAGCTGCTCGACAGCGGCGTCCACTTCGGGCACCAGACCCGACGCTGGAACCCCAAGATGAAGCGCTTCATCTTCACGGAGCGCTCGGGCATCTACATCATCGACCTGCAGCAGTCGCTCGCCTACATCGACCAGGCGTACGACTTCGTCAAGGAGACGGTCGCCCACGGCGGCAGCGTGCTCTTCGTCGGCACCAAGAAGCAGGCGCAGGAGTCGATCGCCGAGCAGGCGACGCGCGTGGGCCAGCCCTACGTCAACCAGCGCTGGCTCGGCGGCCTGCTGACCAACTTCAACACGGTCTCCAAGCGCCTCAGCCGCATGAAGGAGCTCGAGGAGCTCGACTTCGACGACACCACGCAGGGCTACACGAAGAAGGAGCTGCTGCTCAAGAAGCGCGAGCTCCTGAAGCTGCAGAAGTCGCTCGGCGGCATCCGCAACCTCCAGCGCACCCCGTCGGCGCTGTGGGTCGTGGACACCAACAAGGAGCACCTGGCCGTCGACGAGGCGAAGAAGCTCGGCATCCCGATCATCGCCATCCTCGACACGAACTGCGACCCCGACGACGTGCAGTACCCGATCCCGGGCAACGACGACGCGATCCGCTCCGTGGCGCTGCTGACGAAGATCGTCGCCGACGCAGCCGCCGAGGGCCTCATGCAGCGCCAAGGCGGCGGCGGCGACACCGCGGCCGAGCCGATGGCCGAGTGGGAGCGCGAGCTGCTCGAGCAGCAGGCCGCGGCACCCGCAGCCGGCGAGGCCGCTGACGCGGCCGCCGAGGCGCCTGCAGCCGACGAGGCGCCGGCAGCCGAGGAGCCCGCCGCGGCGGAGGCTCCCGCTGCGGAGGAGCCCGCCGAGGCATCGGTCGAGGCGCCGGCAGCCGAGGAGGCGCCCGCCGAGTCCACCGAGGACGCCACCGCGTCCGAGTCGAACTAAGGAGCAGCGCATGGCCAACATCAGCATCGCCGACCTCAAGATGCTGCGCGAGCAGCTCGGCACCGGCATGAGCGACACCAAGGCAGCCCTCGAGGAGGCAGGCGGCGACGTCGAGAAGGCGACCGAGATCCTGCGCCTGAAGGGTGCCAAGGGCAACGCGAAGCGCGCTGACCGCTCGACGAGCGAGGGCCTCGTGGCCACCGCCGAGGGCGAGGGCGCCGTGACGATGATCGCGCTCGGCTGCGAGACGGACTTCGTCGCGAAGAACGAGAAGTTCATCGCGCTGTCCGAGCGCGTCGTGGCGGCCGTCGCAGCGTCGGGTGCCGCCGACCTCGCTGCCGCGCTCGAGGCCCCGGCCGAGTCGGGCACCGTGCGGACGATCATCGAGGAGCAGGCCGCGACCATCGGCGAGAAGATCGAGCTCACGAAGGTCACGCGCCTCGAGGGCGACTCGCACGCGGTCTACCTGCACCGCACGTCGAAGGACCTGCCCCCGCAGGTCGGCGTCGTGGTCGCCTACACGGGCGACGACGCGGAGACCGCTCGTGCGGTCGCGCAGCACATCGCCATGTTCGACCCGAGCTACGTCACGCGCGACGAGGTGCCGACCGACCAGGTCGAGAAGGAGCGCGAGCTCGTCACCGAGATCGCACGCGGCGAGGGCAAGCCCGAGGGCGCCCTGCCGAAGATCATCGAGGGCCGTCTGAACGGCTTCTTCAAGCAGATGGTCCTGCTCGACCAGGACTACGCGCGCGACAACAAGCAGTCGGTCGCCAAGGTGCTCGAGGCCGCTGGCCTCACCGTCACCGGCTTCGCCCGATTCAAGGTCGGCGCGTAAGCACGTCCATCGCACGACGAGGGCCGGGGGAGACCCCGGCCCTCGTCGTCTGCCTGGGAAGGATCGCGGTAGGCTTCTGCACGGTCCGCGCTCGGGCCGCGACCCCCAGGAGGAGCCCATGTCAGCACAGCCGCGCCGCCGAGTCCTCCTGAAGCTCTCGGGCGAGGCGTTCGGCGCTGGCAGCCTGGGCGTGAACCCCGACGTCGTGCAGGCCATCGCGCGCCAGATCGCCGAGGCCGCGGCCACGGTCGAGATCGCGATCGTCGTCGGCGGCGGCAACTTCTTCCGCGGCGCGGAGCTCAGCCAGCGCGGCATGGAGCGCGGCCGGGCCGACTACATGGGCATGCTCGGCACCGTCATGAACGCGCTCGCGCTGCAGGACTTCCTCGAGCAGGCCGGCGCCGAGACGCGCGTGCAGTCCGCGATCCAGATGACGCAGGTCGCCGAGCCGTACATCCCGCGTCGCGCCGAGCGGCACCTCGAGAAGGGCCGGGTCGTGATCTTCGGCGCCGGCGCCGGCCTGCCCTACTTCTCCACCGACACCGTGGCGGCGCAGCGCGCGCTCGAGATCGGCGCCGCGCAGGTGCTGGTCGCCAAGAACGGCGTCGACGGCGTCTACTCCGCCGACCCGAAGCGCGATCCCGACGCCACGCGCTTCGACGAGATCACGTACCAGGATGCCCTCGTGCGCGGCCTGAAGGTCGTCGACTCGACCGCGTTCAGCCTCTGCATGGACAACCGGATGCCGATGCGCGTGTTCGCGATGGACGGCGACGAGCAGCTCCGGCGCGCGATCCTCGGCGAGGCCGTCGGCACGCTCGTGCGCGCCTGAGCGCGCGCCGCACACGCATCGTGCGCAGCTAGACTCGACAACGACGGAAGGAACCACGTGATCAGCGACGTTCTGGCTTCGGCCAAGGAGAAGATGGCGCAGTCGATCGAGGTCGCCAAGGACGACTTCCAGACGGTCAGCGCCGGCAGGGCGAACCCCGCGCTGTTCCAGCGGCTGAACGTCGACTACTACGGCTCGCCCACGCCGCTCGTGCAGCTCGCCGGCTTCCAGCAGCCCGACGCGCGCACGCTCGTCATCACGCCGTTCGACAAGAGCGCGCTCAAGGAGATCGAGCGCGCGATCGTCGCAGCACCGCACCTGGGCGTGACGCCGTCGAACGACGGCAACATCGTGCGCATCGTCATGCCGGAGCTCACCGAGGAGCGCCGCAAGGACTACGTGAAGATCGTCAAGGACAAGGCCGAGCAGGCCCGCGTCGCGGTGCGCAACGTGCGCCGCCAGTCGATGACCGACCTCGAGAAGCTCAAGGGCGAGGTCGGCGACGACGAGATCTCGCGCGCAGAGAAGGAGCTCGAGGCCGCGACGAAGCAGGCGGTCGAGGGCATCGACGAGGCGCTGAAGAAGAAGGAGTCCGAGCTCCTCGAGGTCTGACGGGGAGTCGGGAGGCGACGCATGCGACGCGAGCATCGGAGCGCCGCCGAGATCGAGGCTCAGATCCAGGCGCAGATCCACGCCGCACGGGATCAGATCGAGGCGACCCGCGCCCGCGTCAACAAGCGCACCGGCCGCAACCTGGCCGCGGCGATCGGCATCGCGCTCGTGCTCGGCGGTGCGCTGCTCGCCAGCCTGCTGTGGGTCAAGACGCTGTTCATGGTCTTCGCGACCGTGCTCATCGGCTTCGCCCTGTTCGAGCTCGCGAGCGCGCTGCGCTTCGCGGGCCGCGACGTGCCGCGCGTGCCGCTCGTGCTGCTCGGCTGCGCGATCCTGCCGACCACGTGGTACTTCGGCGCGGCCGGCATGTGGTGGTCGACGCTCGGCGCCATCGGCATCGTCGCGCTCGTGCGGCTCGTCGAGCTCACCGACCACTCGACGCGCACGGGGCGCGGTGCGGTCTTCGCCGACATCACCGCCGGCGCGCTCTGCATTGCCTACGTGGCGGTGCTCGGCGCCTTCACCGTGCTGCTCGCATCCCAGGAGGGCGGTCAGTGGTGGACGCTCGCGATGATCATCATGACGACGGTCATCGACACCGGTGCGCTCGCCGTGGGCGTGTGGCTCGGCAAGCATCGGCTCGCGCCGCGCATCAGCCCCGGCAAGACGTGGGAGGGGCTGCTCGGCGGCGCGGTCTTCGCCGTCGGCGCCGGCATCGCGCTGTCGGTGTGGATGCTCGGGCAGGAGTGGTGGTTCGGCATCATCCTCGCGGCGCTGCTCGTCGCGAGCGCGACGATCGGCGATCTCGCCGAGTCGATCATCAAGCGCGATCTCGGCATCAAGGACATCGGCTCGTTCCTGCCCGGCCACGGCGGATTCCTCGACCGGCTCGACTCGATCCTGCCCACTGCGGTCGTGATGATGGCGCTGTTCCAGGTCACGCACGCGTGAGCCCGACCCAGCCGCTGGCATGATGGAGACGATGAGCACGTTCCCGAGAGCCCGCCGGTCGCAGCCGGGCTACGACATCGAGCAGGTCGAGGACTTCCTCGAGGACGCTCGACGCGCGTACGCGACCGACGCACGGGCAGCGACGGCGATCGACTCGTCCGCGATCCGCCGCACGAGCTTCACGATGCAGAAGGGCGGCTACTCGCCCGCGCACGTCGACGCCGCGCTCGAGCGGCTGGAGGAGGCCTTCGCGCGCCGCGAGCACGAGCGCGGCATCCTCGAGCACGGCGAGGCGCAGTGGTACGCGAAGGTGCGCGAGCGGGCGCAGGCGGCGCTCGAGCGCCTGCGGCAGCCCGACGGCGAGCGCTTCCGGCGCGTCAGCCGCATCTCGCGCGGCTACCGCATGAGCGAGGTCGACCGCTTCGCCGGCCGCATCGCCGACTACCTCGAGGACGGGCCCGAGATGACGGCCCGCGAGGTGCGCACCGCGCAGTTCGACGCGCAGTTCGGCGGCTACGACGAGGACGAGGTGGATGCGCTGCTCGACACGGTCGTGAGCCTCATGCTGGCGGTGCGCTGACTGAGGAGACCTCGTCACCGTTACCGTTCCGTGATATCGTCGACCCTCGTGTTCACCCGCTCCGCACCCGCTTCCGCGCGCAAGACGCGCACCCGCGGCGTGCTCTCCGGGGTCTCGCTGCTGGCGGCCGCGGGCTTCGTGCTCGTCTCGATCGCCGCGAGCCCGAGCACCGAGGTGATGGCCGAGCCGCTGTCGCTGCCGAGCGAGAACCGGCCGGGCCAGGCGCTCGACGAGATCAGCGGCGCGAACGCGGCGCTCGTGCGCGACGACATCGTCGTCCACACGCCGACGCCCACGCCGACCCCCGAGCCCGTCGTCGCGGCATCCGGCGGCGGCGGTGGCGGCCAGGCCGCGGCTTCGATCTCGATCCCGACCGTCGCGGCGCCGAACCCCGGCAGCGCGCAGGCGATCGCGCGCGAGATGGTGCACGCCCGCGGCTGGGGCGACGACCAGTACTCGTGCCTCTACAACCTGTGGCAGCGCGAGTCGAACTGGAACGTCTACGCGCAGAACCGCTCGAGCGGCGCCTACGGCATCCCGCAGGCACTGCCCGGCTCGAAGATGGCGACCGCCGGCGCCGACTGGCAGACCAACCCGGTCACGCAGATCTCCTGGGGCCTGGGCTACATCGCCGGCCGCTACGGCACGCCCTGCGGCGCCTGGGGCCACTCGCAGTCTGTCGGCTGGTACTGATGCCTGCGCGGCGGCCGAAGCGCCGCGCGCAGCCCTACGTGCCGCTCGACGTCGACCGCCTCTTGCATGGCGTCGCACGCGTCGAGCGACGCGCGAGCGGCGAATGGCACGTGCAGCCG
>DASSWM010000265.1:0-18272 GCA_035704865.1 Agrococcus sp. | reverse complement strand
GAACTGCCCGGCCCACCGCTCGGTGGCCGACGTCCACGCCCGCGCGCGGGACAGGTCGGCGAGGTCGCCGCACACGCCGATCACCATGCAGTAGATCGCGCCCGCGTACTCCGGCAGCACCTGGCCGCCGACGACCGGCAGCATCGCCTCGTCGAGCAGCGCGAGCCCCGCATGCACCTCGCCCGAGCGCACGCGCGCGACGCCCTCGGCCATGAGCCCGAGCGCGGCGAGCGTGGGCTCCGCGAGCCGCAGGGCGACCTGCTGCACCGCGGCGGCCTCCGAGAGCGCGCTCGCCAGGTCACGGCCCTCGATCGCGGCGAACGCGTCGACGAAGTGCACGAGCGCGTGCGCACGGCCCGCGTCGAGGCCGTCCAGCAGCCGTCGCGCGCGGCTCAGCCAGCCCGATGCGAGCGTCGCGTCGCCGCGCAGCAGCGCGAGGATCGACATCGTGGCCGCGCACTCGGCGGCGTCCGCCGCGCGATCCTCGGCGAGCAGCATCTGGTGCGCGCGCTCGGTGAGCTGCAGCGCCGCCGGCACGTCGCCGCACCACCAGCTCGCGAGCGCGAGCAGCTCCACCGACTCGGCCGGCAGCGCCGCGCCGTCGTCGGCCGCCTGCTGCAGGGCTTGCCTGACGCCCCGCCAGTCGCCCTGCTGGCGGGCAGCTGCCGCCGACTCGAGCAGCGCTCCCGGCGGCGTCGCACGCGGCGCCATGCCGCCGAGGGTACTCGTCCCGCAGCGGCGACGGGCGGCGGCCGCTCGCGCGAGCGGCGGCCGCGCCGCCGGCCCGGCCGCGCACGCACGACGACGGATGCGCTCCCGCACGACCGCGGGAGCGCATCCGTCGTCATGCGCGTCAGGTGGTGCTGCGCCCGCCGCCGTCGCGCGTGCCGCCGCCGTTGCCGTTCGCCGCGGCCTGCACCGCCTCGAGCTCGTTGTTCGGGTCGTGCACCTTGCCGATCAGGTCCTCGCCGATCGCGACGCGGTCGAGGTCGTCGTCGCCCGGCACGATGTCGCCGCGCAGGCTGCGACCGGCCGTCTCGTTGAACGTGAGGATCGCGATGAGGCCGATGATGCCCGCGACCGTCATGTAGAAGCCGGGGATCAGCGTCGAGCCGGTCGACTGGATGAGCGACTCGTTGATGAGGCCGGCCGGACCGCCCAGCAGCGACGTCGCGACGTTGTAGCCGAGCGCGAAGCCCGCGTAGCGCACCGTGGTCGGGAACAGCGCGGGCAGCGACGCCGAGATGTTGCACAGCAGCATCACGAGGAAGAGGCCGAAGATCGCCAGGCCGAGGATCTGCAGCAGCACGTTGCCCGTGTCGAGCAGCAGGATCGCCGGGATCGAGAAGATCGTGAAGCCCGCCGCCGCCGTGAGCAGGATGGGCCTGCGGCCGATGCGGTCGGTGAGCGCGCCGAGCGGGATGATCACGACCATCATGACCAGCTGCACGCCGACGAGCATGAGCCCCGCCTGCGTCGCATCCATCTCGAGCGACGTGCTGAGGTACGTGGGCATGTAGGTGAGCACGAGGTAGAACGCGGTGTTGATGAGCACGGTGATGCCCATGATCTTCAGCAGCTGCTTCGGCTGCTGCGTCACCAGGTCGCGCAGCGTCTGCCACGCGCTCGTGCGGGTGTCCTGCTCCTGCGCCTCCTTGAAGGTGTCGGAGTCGTGCAGCTTGGCGCGCATGAGCAGCGCCACGATGCCCAGCGGCAGCGTCAGCAGGAACGGCAGGCGCCACCAGCCGTCGGCCATGCCGTCGGAGCCGACGACGAACTCGAGCCCCGTGACGAGGATCGCCGCCATCGAGAAGCCCAGCAGCGTGCCGAACTCGAGGAACGAGCCCCAGAAGCCGCGGCGGTCATCGGGCGCGTGCTCGGCCATGTAGACGGCCGCGCCGGCGTACTCGCCGCCGGCCGAGAAGCCTTGGATGATGCGCAGCAGGAACAGCAGCGCCGGCGCGAGCCAGCCGACCATGTCGAAGGTGGGCAGGATGCCGATGCAGGCCGTCGAGACCGAGATCAGCAGGATCGTGAACACGAGCACCTTCTGGCGCCCGATGCGGTCGCCCAGCGGGCCGAGCACCGCGCCGCCGATGGGGCGGATGAGGAACGAGACGGCGAAGCCGAACAGCGCCCACAGCACCGAGTTCTCGGTGCCGCCGAAGATCTGGTTCGCCAGGTGCACCGTGAGGTAGCCGTAGATGCCGTAGTCGAACCACTCGATCGCGTTGCCCGCCATCGCGCCCATGACCGACTTCCTGACGGTCGTGCGCTGGATGGGCGAGAGGTCGTTCTCGCGTGTGATGGGCGGTGGCTCGTGCGGGTGCTGCGCTGGTGCTGTGTGCTCGGTCATGGCCGTATCCCTTTCCTCGGCGGGTGGATCGTGCGTTCCGGGTCGTGCAGGGTCAGTCGTGCGGTGCGGTTGGTGCGTCGTGCAGGTCTATGAGCATGCGAGTGTACGCGCGTGCTGCGGTGGCGAGGTGGGCGATGCGCACGCGCTCGTCGGGCTGGTGGGCCTGGCCGGTGATGTCGCCGGGCCCCAGGATGATCGTCGGGCAGCCGTGGTGCTGCGCGATGTAGCCGCCCTCGCACGCGGCCGTCCACGCCTCCACGGGCGCGTCGGCGCCCTCGGCGGTGAGCGCGTCGACGGCGGACGAGACGAGCGGATGCGTCGCCTCGGTCTCGAACCCCGGCATCTCCATCAGGAGGCGGGCCTCGACGGCGCAGCCGAGGCCGTCGGTCGCGCGGGCGATCCCCGCCTCGAGCTGCGCGAGCGCCTGCTCGCCCGTCTCACCCGGCATGAGCCGCCGGTCGACGAGCAGCGTGCACCGGTCGGGCACGATCGAGGTGCCGTGGCCGCCCTCGATGCGGCCCACGTTCCAGGTGGCCGAGCCCAGCAGGCCCGAGCGATGCGCGCGCATCCGCTCGTGGTCGTCGGCGATCCAGGTGGCGATGCGGGCAGCGGTCGTGATGGCGCTCGCGCCGTCCTCGGGGCGGCCGGCGTGGGCGGCGCGCCCCGAGACCTCGATCTCGAGGTTGGCGGCGCCGCGGCAGGCGATCACGACGGCGAGGTCGGTGGGCTCGGCGACGATGCACGCGCGGTAGCGGCCGAGCGGCCCGCCGCCGTCGCCCGGGGCGTCGTCGGCCTGGTCGGTGCTGGCCTGCGCGGTGCGGGCCTGGTCGGTGCTGGCTTGGTCGGTGCTGGCGCGCGCGGTGCGGGCCTGCGCGATGTGCGCCTGGATGCCGGTGGCGAGATCCTCCTCGTCGACCGTGACGAGCAGCTCGAGCGGCAGCCCGGGGCGCGCGCGGTGCACGGCGCCCATCGCCTGCAGCGCCGCGGCGATGCCGCCCTTCATGTCGGCGGCGCCGCGGCCCGTGAGCCAGCCGTCGGCGACGCGCGGGCTGAAGGGGCTCGCGGACCAGCCGGCGCCCGCGGGCACGACGTCGCTGTGGCCGAGCACGAGCACCCCCGGCTGCGCGGGGCTCGGGTCGGGGCCGAAGCGGATCGACAGGTTGGGCCGGTCGGGCGCCACCATCGTGCGGTGCGTGCGGGCGCCGAGACGGGAGGCGATGGTCTCGAGCACGCGGACGGTGTCGAGCTCGGTGCCGCCGGGGTTCTCGCTCGCGGCGAGGATGAGGGAGGAGGCGTCGGCGACGATCGTCGCCTCGTCGAGCAGCGCGAGGGCGCGCTCGACCGCGGTCACCGCATCCGTCATGGTCCCTCCTTCACGATGAGCACCTTGGCTTCACGATGCGCGCTCTGGCTTCACGATGCGCGCTCCGGCTTCACGATGAGCTCGCGGGGCGCGGAGGTGAGCACCTCGGCGCCCGACTCCGTGACCGCGACCGATTCGCTGATCTCGCAGCCGTAGCCCGACATCCACATGCCGGCGATGATGTGCAGGCACATGCCCGCCTCGACGATGTTCTGGTCGTCGCCGCGGATCGAGACGGTGCGCTCGCCCCAGTCGGGCGGGTAGCCGATGCCGATCGAGTAGCCGAGCCGCGAGGGCTTCTCGATGCCCTCCTTGGCGATGTGCGACTGCCAGATGCCGTGCACCTCGGCGACGGTGCGGCCCGGCCGCAGCCCGTCGAGCACGAGCTGCAGGCCCTCGGCGGCGACGTCGGACACGCGGCGCAGCCGCGCGTCGGGATGCCCCAGCACGAGCGTGCGCGCGAGCGGCGCGTGGTAGCGGCGGTGCGCACCCGCGAGCTCGATCGAGACCGCCTCGCCGGCGCCGAGCCGGCGCGCGCTGAAGGTCATGTGCGGGGTGTCGGCGCTCTCGCCCGTCGGCAGCATCGGCACGATCGCGGGGTAGTCGCCCTCGGCGCCCTCGACGCCGGTCGTCTGCGCGAACTGGATCGCGGCGGCGACGTCGTTGAGGCGCCGTCCCTCAGCGGCCGCCTCGATGCCCGCCCGCATGGCTGCCGAGGCGACCTTGCCGGCGGCCCGCATGAGGCCGAGCTCGTAGGGGCTCTTCACGAGCCGCACCCAGTTGACGAGATCGTGCCCGTCGACGAGCTGCCACTCGGGCAGGCCGCGCTGCAGCGCGAGGAACGAGCGCACCGAGAGGAAGTGCGCCTCGCCCTCGTAGCCGACGCGGCCGCGCCGCGCGAAGCCGTGGGCGCGCAGCTGCTCGGCGGCCCAGTCGAAGGGGTGCACGTTGCGCTGGTGCACGAGCGACTCGGGGTAGCCGAGGATGCGCTCGCGGGGCGTCGAGGCGGTGCGGTGGGCGCCGCCGGCATCCATCTCGCGCATGATGAGCAGCGGCTCGCCCTCGAGCGGCACGAACAGCAGCTGCGGCATGTAGAACGACCACGCGTCGTAGCCCGTGAGGTAGTGCAGGTTGGCGGGATCGACCACCACGAGCCCGTCGAGGCCGTTCCGGATCATGCGCGCGCGCGTGCGCGCGAGCCGGCCGGCGAGCTCGTCGGGGCTGGGACGCACGGGGCCTCCTCGTATCCGTGCCGCCACCCTACGACAGCGGGCGCGTCAGTCGCGCAGCGGCACGAACGCGTAGCCGATGCCGTCGGTGCGCACGCGCGGGCGCCCGTCCTGCACGTCGACGACCTGCATCGCGCCGGCGATGGGCGCGACCATGCGACCGCCCTCCGCGAGCTGCGCGACGAGCGCGTCGGGCATGCGCCCGAAGTCGGCCGAGACCAGGATGCGATCCCACGGCCCCTCGTCGGGCAGGCCCAGGATGCCCTCGGTCGCCTGCCGGATGCGGGCGTCGGTGCCGTGCTCGGCGAGGTTCGCGTTGCCCTGCTCGACGAGCTGCGGCACGAGCTCGACGCCCACCGCCTCGGCGCCCAGCTCGGCGAGGATCGCGGTCGTCCAGCCGGAGCCCGCGCCGACGTCAAGCACGCGCTGGCCCGGCTGCACGTCGAGCAGCTCGAGCATGCGCTCGACGGTCGAGGGCTGCGAGTTGGTGGCGTCCCAGCCGATGCCGACGGGCCGGTCGATGTCGGCCAGCTGCCGCACGCTCGGCGGCAGGAACGTGCGGCGGTCGGCGGCGCGCATCGCGTCGCGCACGCGCTCCCGCGTCTCGCGCGGCACCGGCAGCTCCCTCATGCCGGGCACGCTACGCCGCCGCGCGCGGCGCGTCGAGCGGCGCGTTCACCGAGGGCGAGAGCCGCGGCCGGGCAGAGAAGCAGCGATGCGGTCTGGCTCAGAGGCGCTTGCTCGAATGCAACTGGTGAAGGCGCCTGGTCGGTCCGCATCGCTTGCTTGACCGTGACTGTACGCCGCACGTCACGCATCCGCAACGGTCTGCGGCGCGCCTGTGGAGAGCGTGCGCCCCGGGCCCGGCGAGCGCGCGAGCGGTCAGTCGGCGAGCGGCACGCGCGGCTTGCGGATGCCGGGGTGCGACTTCGGGATGGCGGCGAAGAGCACCCAGCCCGAGACCGCGACGCACGCGATGATGAGCGGGTAGGTGAGGGCGGCGCGCATGATCGCGAGCCACGTCGTCTCGTCGAGCCACCACAGCACGCTGAACACCACGACGCGGATGACGTACTGCAGCACCCAGATCCAGGAGGCGCGCTGGTAGGCGCGCAGCAGCGCGGGATCCCGGCGCCAGCGGGTCTTGGTGCCGATGAGGCCGCCCACGATGAGCCCCAGGAAGGGCCAGCCGATGACGATCGAGACCGTCCAGGCGAGCGCGCTCGCGGCGTTCGAGAGCAGCTGGATGAGGAAGAAGTTGCGCGCCTCGCCCGTGTAGTAGGCGATCATGGCCGCGATGACCGTCATGAGCATGCCGATGAAGACGGCCCTGGGCCTGCGCCGCTCGACGAGCGCGTAGACGAGGATCGCGGCGCTCGCGACGAGCGACCAGACGACCGCGGCGAGCAGGTCGCCGCCGGTGGCGAGCCAGCCGGCGAGGAACACGACGGGCGGGATGCTGCCCTCGATCGCCGCCTTGCCGCCGCCGAGCAGGCGCGAGAGCGACTCCTCGCGCGTCGGGTCGCCGTCGGCGTCGTAGCGGCCGTCCTCGAGCGCAGCGGGCGCGAGGTCCGCCGGCTCGTCGGGGGTCGGCACGGCGCCGGTGCGGGACTCCACGCTCACGCCGCGACCCTCGCGTCGGCGAGCGCCTCGTGCAGGCCGTGCGAGCGGGCGTAGGCGTGCTGCGCCTCGGCGAGCAGCGCGGCCTCGTCGTCGGCGGCGAGGCCCGCGCCGGCGAGCGTGGCGCGGTAGCGCTGCTTGAAGCCGTCGAGGTCGTCGATCGCGAAGCGGTAGAAGCTCGTCGTCGCCGCGCCGAAGTGCCTGGCGAGCGCGCGGCCGATGTGCTGGCCGCCCGAGAGGTCGCCGAGGTAGCGCGTGTAGTGGTGCGCGGCCAGCCGCACGGGGTCGTCGGCGAGCGACGCGAGGTGCTCGGCGTAGGCGGCCGCGGCGGTCGTCGCCTCGCATGCACCGCCGAGCGCCGCGACGTCGGACTCGAGCGCGGCGACGCGCTCGAGCGCCGGGTCGTGCAGCTGCGCGACGAGCCCCCGGTCGCACGCCGCGACGGCCGTCTCGAGCGCGCGGTAGACGACGAGGTGCTGCGATGCCAGTCGCGCGTAGTCGTCGGCGCTCCGCTCACCGCGCAGCAGCCCCTTGAGGAACGCGTCGCCGGCGGCGGCCTGGTGCGCGCTCCACGTCGTCTCGCGCAGGCGTGCGGCGAGATCAGGGGAGGCGGGCATGAAGTAAGGCTAGCCTTACTTCCGGTCGGCCGCCAGGGGATGAGCGGTCGGCGATCAGCCTTCGGCGCCCGGCGTCAGCATCACGACCGCCCGCCGGATGTCGGCGCGCTCGCGGATCGCGATGGGCCACGGGATGATGACGCGCTCGATGACCAGCTCGGGACCCTCGGGCACCTCGACGTCGAACGCCAGCCCATCCGCCCCCAGGGTCATGAGGGTGGCGGATGCGGCGTCGGGCCGGGCGTGCTCGCGCACGATCGCGAGCTGGTCGTCGGCGTGGTCGCCGTTCATGTGGTGGACGACCGCTTCGATCACGTCGTCGGTGTAAGCGAACGTCACTGGATCCTCCTCATACGCCTAGGTCGGGCTCTTGCTTCGGAAAGGTCGAACGGGCGGGCGGGTGGACCGCAGTCGCGACGGCGTGATCGCGAAGGTAGTCACGAAGATACGGCAGCGTGTACTGGACGTACCCGCGCTCAGACGCCTCGATCAGCCCTGCGTCGATGAGGCGCTGCCGGTACACCGAGGCATACCCGACAGCGACACCCATGCGCGCTGCGATCTCGCTCGTCTTCGATGGGCCGTCGTCGTTCGCCATGGCCGCCAGGTACGTGCGGTCGGTCGCAGACAGCGACCTCATCGACGGCGCGTGGATGTGCTGACCCATCGTGCGATGTGCTCGCTGCGCGGCGTGTCGTACATCTGCCGACGAGATCTCGTCAGCATCGGCAGACCGGCTCCAAGCGAAGGACCCGATCGCCTGCACCAGAAACGGGTAGCCCCGAGACGCGAGCGTCGCGAGCTCCAGTGCCTCGTCGTCGATGGAACGACCGGCGACCTCGATCGGCTCCCGCAGCGCGGTTCGCGCTTGGTCGATCGTGAGCGAGTCGAGCTCAATCCTGGCTGCCCGACGGAGGAAGGTCGTGCCCTTGTCCTGGAGTACACCGTTGATGTTGTCGGGCAGACCGGCGCCGACGAAGGCGATGGCGCGCTCTTCGCGCTGGAGGTGCTGCAGGGCCACCATGATGGGCCGGATCTCAGGCAACGCCTCGGCATGCAACTCGTCGAGCGTCATCAGCACGCCCGACCCGTGGTCTTCGGCGATCTCGCAGAGCGTGGTGAGCTGCAGGCGGAGATCCTGCGACGGGACATGCTCCTCGGCGATCTGCGTCGTCACCGAGCCGACCGCGGCGATACCGCCGCCCGTCAGCTCACGTCGACGAGCTCGAGGGTCATGCGCTCGCAGAAGGCGAGGCAGCGAAGCGGTCGTGAGCTCGTCGACGAGGCCCATGTGCGCGGTCTCGGAGAGCACGAACCAGCCATTGTTGTGGGCAGCGTCCTCGATGGCGTTGAGCAGCACCGTCTTTCCGATCCCGCGCAGGCCGCTGACGATGCTCATGCGCTCCGGCGCCCAGTCGCCGGAGCGAAACATTGCTTCGAACTGCGCCAGCAACGGGTCTCGTCCCGCCAGGAGCGGGGGCGTCCTGCCGAAGGACGGCTTGAATGGGTTCTCCGACACGTGCCTCCTGAGACTCTTTAGAGAGTACCTAGATTTAGAATCTTTAGAAAGCACTTTCCTTTAGAGTCTTTAGAGTCCATGTGCAGGCCTCTCGAGCGCTGACGCTCAGCTCGTGCGCCAGCCTGCCGGGCCGCTCGAGCCGGCCGCGTACTCGTCCATCGGCACCGCTTCCGCCCGCCACGCCTCGAGCACGGGCTCGACGATGCGCCAGCACTCCTCCGCGGCGTCGCCGCGCACCGCCAGTCGCGGGTCGCCGTCGAGGATCGATGCGAGCACCTCGCCGTAGGGGGCGAGCTGGCCGCCGCCGAGCTCGCCGCGCAGCACCGTCTGCTCGAAGGTGAACGGGTCGCCCTTGCCGTTCGTCGTCAAGTGCAGCTCGAAGCCGTCGGGCTTGAAGTCGACCACGAGCCGGTCGCCCGTGTCGCGGCCGCCGAAGCCGGCGGGCACGTGCGCCGGCGGCTTGAAGTGGATGATGGCCTGCTTGCGCGTCGCGCCCATGGCCTTGCCCGAGCGAAGCACGAACGGCACGCCCGCCCAGCGGTGGTTGGCGATCTCGACCTGCACCTGCGCGAGCGTCTCGGTGCGGCGGGCGGGGTCGACGCCCTCCTCGGCGACGTAGTCCGGCACCTCGCGGCCCTCGATCGCGCCGGCCGTGTAGCGGGCGCGGCGCGTGTCGGTCGCCGGGTCGACGACGCGCGCCGAGCGCAGCACCGCGCCGATCGCACCGCGCAGGTCGCGCTCGTCGATCGACGCGATCGGATCCATCGCGATCATCGCCATGATCTGCAGCAGGTGCGACTGGATCATGTCGCGCAGCGCACCGGCGGTGTCGTAGTAGCCGCGGCCCTCGAGCGTGACCGTCTCGTCGTAGAGCACCTCGACGCGCTCGATCGAGTCGCGATCCCACACGGGCTCGAGCAGCCGGTTCGCGAAGCGCAGGCCGATGAGGTTGAGCACCGTGTAGAGGCCCAGGAAGTGGTCGATGCGGAAGATGTGGTCCTCCGGCACGATGCGCGTGACGAGCGCGTTGAGCTCGCGCGCGCTCTCGAGGCTGTCACCGAAGGGCTTCTCGAGGGCGAGGATCGTGCCGTCGGGGGCGCCGATCTGCTCGAGCGTGGTGCACACGCGAGCGGTGATGCTCGGCGGCAGCGCGAAGTAGATGACGAGCCGGTCGCACTCGATCGACTCGAGGAGCGCTCGGAGGGTCTTCGCGTCGGTCGCGTCGCCCGCGACGTAGCGGGTGGAGTCGAGCACCGCCTTCGCCGCGTCGCCCTGCGGATCGCCCGCCGCCATCGCGGCCTCGACGCGCGATCGCCACTCCGCGTCGCCGAGCTCGCGCAGGTCGGCGCCGACGATCTGCACCCGCCGCTTCGGATCGGCCTCGAGCAGCGTCGCGATGCCGGGCAGCAGCAGGCGGCTCGTGAGGTCGCCGGATGCGCCGAGGATGAGCAGGGTCGTGGCGGGCTGGTTGACCATGCCCCCGATCCTTGCACCCGGATCCGGGCGTGGCCATGGCCGACGAGCGCCGCAGGGTCCGCCCGGGCGTCGCGGAGCGCCCCGGCGGCCGCCGGCCGCGGACGTAGATTGGGAGCATGCTCGCTCGCGCCGCCCGCCTCGTCCTGCCCGCCGTGTGGCTGGGGCTCATCATCGGCATCTCGCTCATCGAGACGCCGCTGAAGTTCCAGGCGCCGGGCATGACGATCCCGCTCGGGCTCGGCATCGGCAGGCTCGTCTTCGCCGCCATGAACATCGCCGAGGCGGTGCTCGCCGCGCTGCTGGTGCTCGCGGTGCTCGCGTCGCGCGCCCCGCGGCCGGAGCGCATCCTCGCCCTCGTGCTCGCCGGTGTGCTGGCGCTCAAGGCGCTC
Organism: Agrococcus sp.; assembly: GCA_035704865.1. Lineage (GTDB taxonomy): Bacteria > Actinomycetota > Actinomycetes > Actinomycetales > Microbacteriaceae > Agrococcus. The sequence continues at coordinate 7,703 of DASSWM010000265.1, read as the reverse complement.
GTGGTGCGCCCGCTCATCCAGGGCACGACGGATGCGGTGGTCGCGGGCGCGAGCGAAGGCGGCTCGGGCACGCATTACCTCTACATCGCGGCCGACGGGCTGCTGATCGTCGGACTCGTCGCGCTGCTCGTGCTCGCGTCGCGCGCGCTGCTCGGCAGCGGCGGCGCTGCGGTGACCCCGGGGAGCGCGGAGCGCGCGCGCCGGGCCTGAGGGCCGCGCGAGCCGGGGCCGACCCGCCCGCGGCGCGAAGCCGGGCCTGCCGCCCGAGCGGGCTCAGTCGCTCGCGCGCGCGAGCATCACCACCAGACGCCGCCGCCGAGCGAGATGCCGCCGTACGTCAGCAGCACGAAGACGCCCGCGATGATCGCGGGTGCGATGCCCCTGCCGCCGGCATGCCGCGACTTGAACAGCGCGATGACGGCGAGGATCGCGGCGACCGCCGCGAGGCCGCCGCCCAGGATGAGGCCGATGAACAGCGGGATGGGCATGAGGACGAGGCCGAGCAGGCCGATCCAGAACGCCCACCACGCCCAGGGGTTGGAGCGCTTGGTTTCCATGTGCTGATCCTCTCGCGGCGCTGCTCCGAGATCGCCGAGCGCGCATCACGGGATGTCGCGCCGCACCGCCTCGAGGAACGCCGGCACGTCGTCGACGCAGATGCGCAGCCGCTCCGCGGGGATCGGGCCCTCCTGCAGCTGGAGCACGACGCCGGGCTCGAGGACGAGCTCGACGCGGGTCTCCTGCGCCACGGGCAGCGCGAGGACGCCGTCCTCCGGCTGCTGCAGGCCCTTCCCGTCGGGCGCGCCCCAGCGCCGGGCGGAGACCGCGGCGATGTCGCTCCACGGCAGCACGAGCTCGCGGTCGAAGCCGGCGCGCACGATGATGCCCTCCGGTCCCACCGCGTGCGGGCGGGTCGCCTGGTTGGCGGCCATGCCGATCATGAACAGCAGCCCCCAGATGCCGAGCGCGAGCAGCGGGAACCGCACCCACGGCCACGGGTGCACGATGAGGTCGATGATCGGGATCTCGATCGCGGAGAGCCCGATGAACACGCCCATCACGAGCTTCGTGCCGCCGTGCCAGCTGTGGGCGGTCGCGCCCGCGGGCACGCGCGGCGCCCGCGTGATCCAGTGCCGCAGCGCGCGCCAGCCGGAGGCCTCGACGGCGACCGCCCTCGCCATGACGCTCACGACGCGTCCTCGATCAAGTGCTGCAGCCGCGCGACGACGTGCGCGAGCGCGCCATCGAGCGCGGCGCGGTCGGCCGCGGGGAGCCCCTCGACCAGCGCGTCGGCCAGCGCAGCGTGATCGCGCTGCATCATCCGCATCATGCGCTCGCCGTCGGCCGTGAGGGCGACGAGCACCGCCCGGCGATCGCTCGGGTGGGGGCGGCGCTCGACGTGCCCGTCGGCCGCGAGCGCGTCGACGAGCCCTGTGATCGCGCGTGGGGTGAGGCCGAGCTCGTCCGCGAGCGCGTGCTGCGGCTGCGGCCCGCCGACGGCGACGACCCAGAGCAGGTGCGCTCGCGATCGCGTCAGGCCGAGCGCCGCGAGGCTCCGGTCGCTGTCATCGCCGAGCAGTGCCGCGACCTGCAGGAGCCGGTCGAGCATCACTTCGTTCGCGGTCTGCATAGTGAACGGACTACACGATCGTCAGCGCAACGCGCTCGGCATGCCGCCACAGCGGAAACTTCTCCTTGACGAATTGCATAACAGTGTCATCATTGATGTGCAGCGCCCCCACCTGTCGTGACCAGGTGGGGGCGCCTCTCGCTCCGCGCCCGGCTTCCGAGCCGGATTCCGCCGCCACTCCAGCCCCTGCCGTGCCAGGCTGGAGCCATGACGCGAGAGCTGCACATCACCGGCGACGACGACGCCGACCGCCTGCTGTCCGACGACGACTTCGCGCTGCTGACGGGCATGCTGCTCGACCAGCAGGTGCCGATGGAGACCGCCTTCGCGGGGCCCGCGAAGCTGCGCGACCGCCTCGGCGGCCTCGACGCATCCGGCATCGCCCACATGGATCCGGAGGCGTTCCAGGCCGCGTTCGCGGAGAAGCCCGCCGTGCACCGGTTCCCCGGCTCGATGGCCAAGCGCGTGCAGCAGCTCGCCGTGGCAGTCGTCGAGGAGTGGGGCGGCGACGCCGGCGCGATCTGGCGCGATGGCGACCCCGATGGGCCCGAGGTGCTGCGCCGGCTCCAGGCGCTGCCGGGCTTCGGCGAGCAGAAGGCGAAGATCTTCCTCGCGCTGCTCGGCAAGCAGGCGGGCTTCGACGGCGCGGGGTGGGCGGATGCGTCGGCGCCGTACGGCGAGCAGGGCGCGAAGCGCTCGGTGGCCGACATCGTCGACCCCGCATCGCTCGCCGAGGTGCGCGCGACGAAGCAGGCGGCCAAGGCCGCCGCGAAGTCGAAGGGCTGACCCGCAGCGCGGGCGCCGACGCATGAGAGCGCTCCTCCAGGCCCGGTACGGCACCGCCGCCGCCGTCGCGATCGGCGACGTGCCCGAGCCGCGGCCGGCGGACGACGAGGTGCTCATCCGGGTGCGGGCGGCGTCGCTCAACGGCTCCGACCGCGAGAACCTCACGGGCCGGCCGCTCTACGCGCGCCTCGGCGGGCTGCGGCGGCCGCGGAACCCGATCCCGGGCTCCGACGTCGCCGGCGTCGTGACCGCCGTGGGCTCGTCGGTGACGGACTACGCGCCGGGCGACGAGGTCTTCGGCGAGCTCGCCGGCTACCGCGGCGCGCTCGCCGAGCAGGTCGCGACGTCACCGAGGCTGCTGGCCCGCAAGCCGCCGGGCCTCTCGTTCGCCGAGGCCGCGGCGATCCCGCAGGCCGGCTGCATCGCGCAGCGGGCGACGCGCGGGCTGCGCGCCGGCGATCGCGTGCTCGTCAACGGCGCCGGCGGCGCGGGAGGCGCGTTCGTGATCGCCCTCGCGAAGCACCTGGGCGCGATGGTGACCGCGGTCGACCGCGCCGACAAGGCCGACCACCTCCGCAGCGCCGGCGCCGACGAGACGATCGACTTCGAGCGCGAGGACTGGGCGGATGCGCGCGACCGGTACGACCGGATCGTCGACCTCGTCGCACACCGCTCGCCCTATCGCGTGCATCGGGCGCTGCGCGCCGGCGGGATGTACTCCATGGTCGGCGGGCATGCGCGCGTGATGCTCGCGACGCTCGCCGCCGGGCCGTCGATCCGGCTCGCGACCGGCAAGCGCGTGGGCGTGCTCGCGGTGCCGCAGTCGCGCGCCGACCTCGAGGCGGTCACCGCGCTCGTCACGAGTGGCGCGGTCAGGCAGGTGCTCGACCGCACGTATCCGCTGGCGGAGGCGCCCGCGGCGTTCGAGCGGCTCTTCGCGGGCGACAACCGGGGCAAGATCGTCATCGAGATGCCCTGAGCGGCGCGCGTCGCCGCCGCCGGGATCATCCCGCAGGCTGACGCAGGGCCGCGGCGGCGCAGCTAGCGTGACGGCATGACCTCCTTCGCCGGGCGCATGCTCGTGCCCTTCACGCCGAGGGCGACGCCGAGCGATCCGGCCGAGTTCGCCGGGCTGCAATGGAACCGCCAGCGCAGCGCCACCGTCTGGCTCGTGGCTGGCGTCGCCGGCGCGCACCTGGTCGGCCTGCAGTGGCCGGCCGTCGCGTACGGGTTGAGCGGATGGGTCTGGATCGCCCTCATCGCGCTCGTCGCGGTCGCGATGCTGGCCGCCGGGTTCGGCCAGCTGGTGCTGCTCGCGCGTGCTGAGCAGCGCCGGATCCCGGCTGCCACGTCGATCGGAGCGCTCGCGGGGCTCGGCCTGCTGGTCTCGCCGGTCTCCGGTCTGCTCTGGATGATGTTCGGCATGGTGCATCTGGCGCTGCCGGTCGCGGCGATGGCGCTCGGCATCGCGCTGCTGGCGTTCGATCCCGGCATGCGGGCGGCAGCGCCGCGACCCGTCGCGGGCACGCTGCTCGGCGCGGGCACGGCTGCGCTGATCGTCGGCGCCGGGGTGCTCGACTCGCTCGTGCTGCTGCCGATGGCGCTCGCGCCGGGCGTGCCGCTCGCGGAGCTCTACGCGCAGCTCAGCGCCGCTCGGGAGGACGGAGGCCTCTGGCTGCCGCTCGCGTGGGCCGGGCTGTGGCTCGTCGGCATCGTGCTGCTCGCGCTCGGGCTGCTGCGCAACCGGCGCAGTCAGCGCGGCGCGGCGGGCACCCTGCTCGCCGCAGGCGTCGCGGCGGTCTTCGCGCTGCCCATCGCGCAGTTCTCGATCGGCATGGGCGTCGCCGACACGCTCGCGACACGGGGCGGCATGTCGATGGCGTTCCCGGCGATCGCCCTCGTGGCGACGCTGCTGGCCGCGCTCGCGAGCGCGCTCCTGATCGGGGCCGGTCGCCGCTGACGGCATCTCTCCGTCGGCGGGCGGCCCGGTCACGATCGGCGCCTGCGCGCGCCGCTCCGCGCGGTCAGCACCCCGATCGGCACCGCAGCCATCGCCCCGGCGACGGCCGCAGTCGGCCCGCTCTCAGCGCAGCCGCAGCTCGGCGTCGCCCCGGTTCAGCAGGATGACGGGCGTGACCGGATCGAGGCCCGCAGCGCGGATCGCGCCGAGGTCGAACCGCAGCAGCGGCGTGCCCTCGGTCACGTCGTCGCCGAGCGCGACGAGCGTCTCGAAGCCCTTCCCGTCCATCCGCACGGTGTCGATGCCGACGTGCACGAGCAGCTCGGTGCCGTCGCTCAGCACCATCGCGATCGCGTGGCCGGTGGGGAAGATGTGCGCGACGGTGCCGTCGGCCGGCGCGACGACGGTGTCGCCGGTGGGCTCGATCGCGACGCCCGGGCCCATGAGGCCGTCGCGGAAGGTCGCATCCGGCACCTCGGCGAGCGGCACGACGCGTCCCTCGACGGGCTGGCGCACCGTGATCGCGGTCGCGGTCGCGACGGCTCCGGCGGGCGGACCAGCCGCGTCGATGACGGCCGCGACCTCCGACGTCGGCGGCGCCGCGACGCGGCCGGCGATGAGATCCTCCATCGCGTCCTTCACGAACTGCACCTCGAGGCCGTAGACGACCTGCACGGAGTGCCCGCCGGGCTTCATCACGCCGGCCGCGCCAGCGCGGCGGATCGCCGCGTCGTCGACCTTCGACACGTCGGCGAGCTCCATCCGCAGGCGGGTGGCGCAGTTGTCGAGGTCGACCACGTTGCGCGGGCCGCCGAGGCCGTCCAGGATCGCCGCGGCCTGCGCGAGGAACTTCGACGAGCCGGCTGCGCCCTCGACGGCGAGCTCCTCGTCCTCGCGCCCGGGGGTCTTGAGGTCGAAGCGCTTGATGAGGAAGTAGAAGACGACGAAGTAGATCGCGAACCACACGACCCCCATGACGAGGATCATCCAGGGGTTCTGCGCCATCGGGTTCACCCAGTTGAGCACGAGGTCGATGAAGCCGCCGGAGAAGCCGAAGCCCATGCGTGTCGGCAGCAGCGCGCTGATCGCGAGCGAGATGCCCGTGAACGCCGCGTGCACGAGGTAGAGCCACGGCGCGAGGAACATGAACGCGAACTCGATCGGCTCGGTGACGCCCACGAAGAACGATGCGAAGGCGGCGGAGATGAGGATGCCCGCCGTGACCTTGCGGCGCGAGGTCTTGGCGGTGAGGTACATCGCCAGCGCTGCACCGGGGAGGCCGAACATCATGATGGGGAAGAAGCCCGTCATGTACTGGCCGGTGACGCCATGCACGCCCGTGTTGTTGAGGAAGTTGCCGAGGTCGTTGATGCCGGCGACGTCGAACCAGAAGACCGAGTTGAGGGCGTGGTGCAGACCCGTCGGGATGAGCAGGCGGTTGAAGAAGCCGTAGATGCCGGCGCCGACCGGGCCCATGCCCACCAGCAGCTCGCCGAAGCCGACGAGGCCCGAGTAGACGAGCGGCCACAGGAAGAACAGCACGAGCGCGACCACGAGGGAGACGCCCGCCGTCACGATCGCGACGGAGCGCTTGCCCGAGAAGAACGACAGCGCCGTCGGCAGCTGCACGTCCTTGAACCGGTCGTAGCACAGGGCGCCGATGAGGCCCGAGAGGATGCCGATGAACGCGTTCTCGATGTTGCCGAAGGCCGGGTTCACCGCCGCGACGTCGGCGGCGCCGGTGAGGCCGGCGACGGTCTCGGGCGAGAGGAGGCGCGCGATGACGAGGTAGGACACGAGGCCCGCGAGCGCTGCGGTGCCGTCGGACTTCGACGCCATGCCGAACGAGACGCCGATCGCGAACAGCAGCGGCAGGTTGTCGAGCAGCGCCCCGCCGGCAGCGGCGAAGAACGCCGATGCGACGTTCTCGCCCGCGACGCTGGCGATCCAGTAGCCGATGCCGGAGAGGATCGCCGCGACGGGCAGGACGGCGATCGGCAGCATGAGCGACTTGCCGAGCCTCTGGAAGAACTTCATCGTGCGACTCCAAGGTCGAGGGCGAGGGATGCAGGGACTCTACTGGACGGCACGGCTGTGGACTAGACCACCGGCGCGCCGCGTCCGCTGCGGCCGCGCGCTGCGGGTCAGGAGTGTGGCAGCGAGAGCCGCTCGACGAGCGGGAAGGTGAGCTCGTACCGATCGGCCGGGAAGGTGACGCGTGAGTACTCGACGGGCACGCCGTGCGACACGGCGGTGCGCGACAGGCGCAGCACGGGGTAGGCGGCCGCGATCTCGAGCACCGCGATCTCCTCGGGGTTGGGCAGGGCGGCCGTGACGACCTCGACGCCCTCGGTCGGCAGCAGGTCGAGCGACTCGAGCAGCTCGTAGAGGCTGCCCTCCGCGGCGTCGCGGTCGAGCTGCGGCACGAGCGCCGTCGGCAGCCACGCGTCCTCGAGCGCGAGCGGGCGGTCGTCGCCGAGTCGCAGCCGGCGCAGGTGCACGGTCTCGGCGTCGTCGGCGAGCTGCAGGTGCGCCGAGACCTCCGGGGGCCGCTCGGTGCCGCGCGCGTACGACAGCACGCGGGTCTCCGGCCGCAGCCCGTGCTCGCGCACGGCGCTCGCGAACGACCGCAGCCGCACCTGCAGCCGCACCGGCGGCGCGAGCCGCTCGGTGCCGACGCCGCGGCGGGTGCGCACGAGGCCCTCCCTGGCGAGCACGTCGATGGCGCCGCGCACGGTCATGCGCGCGACGCCGAGCTCGGCGGCGAGCGCCCGCTCCGACGGCAGCAGCTCGCCAGGGGCGAGGTCCGTGGCGAGTGCGCGCAGCCGCTCGATCGCCGTCGCCCCGCCCGTGCCTGCCATGCCGACCAGCATCCCACTCGGGAACCGCCGCCACCGCTGCGCGTGCGACTCGCGCTACGCGGCGACCGCGGCCCCGATCGAGCGCAGGAGCGCGCTGACCGCCGCCTCCGCGTGCGCGCGGCGCTTCGCGGCGGAGAGGATCGCTTCGTCGCCGAGGAGCATGGCCGCGTTGAGCGGGGCGCCCATCACGAGCCAGTTGTAGTGCTGGGCGGCAGCCCCGGTGTCATGCGCCGGCAGCGCGCCGGCGTCGACCCACGCCTGCAGGCGACGCTGCACGCCCGCCATCGCGCGCTGTGGCCCGTGCTCGAACAGGGCCTTCCCGAGCTCGGGGAAGCGGTTCGCCTCGCCGATCACGAGGCGGCGCAGCCGCACGCTCGATCGCGAGCTCGCCGCCATCGCCGCCGCCATCGACGCGGTCGGCGGCAGCGCGGTGCTCGTGGGGCACTCGTCGGGCTGCGCGATCGCC
>DASSWM010000264.1:0-6136 GCA_035704865.1 Agrococcus sp. | reverse complement strand
CAGCGCCTACGTGCTCGTGCTGGGCTTCCTCGTGATGCTCGCACTCGCGCGCTTCACGCCGCTGCGATACATCTTCCTCACGGGCCACCACATGGTGTTCATGTCGATCTTGCTCGCGGTCGTGCTGACCGTCGGATTCGGTGAGGAGCTGAGCTGGCTCGTCGTGCTGCTCGGCGCCCTGCTGCTGGGCGTGATCATGGTGGTGATGCCCGCGTTCGCGCACCCGTGGATGAAGAAGATCACCGGTGACGACACCATCGCGATGGGCCACTTCGGCACGCTCGGTTACATCGCCGCCGGCGCGGCAGGTCAACTTACGGGCCGCAAGAGCCGCTCGACGGAGGAGATCCGATTCCCCCAGGGCCTGAAGTTCCTGCGCGACTCGATGGTCGCGACGGCGCTCTCGATGGTGCTCATCTACGAGGTCTTCGTCATCTGGGGCCTCATCGCGATGCCCGAAGAGACGATCGCCATCTTCGGCAGCGCCGACGCGGGGGCGGCGATCATGGCGGGGCTCATGCAGGCGCTGCAGTTCGGCGTCGGCGTCGCCGTGATCCTCTACGGCGTGCGCACGGTGCTGGGCGAGCTCGTCCCCGCATTCCAGGGCATCGCCGAGAAGGTCGTCCCTGGCGCCAAGCCCGCGCTCGACGTGCCGATCGTGTTCCCCTACGCGGCGAACGCGGTGCTGATCGGCTTCCTCTCGTCGTTCGCGGGCGGCCTCATCGCCCTCGGCCTCATCGCCATCTGGCTGAACCCGGCGTTCGGGCTCGCGCTGATCCTGCCGGGCATGGTGCCGCACTTCTTCACGGGCGGTGGCGCCGGCGTCTTCGGCAACGCGACGGGCGGGCGCATCGGCGCCGCGGTCGGCGGCTTCGTCAACGGCGTGATCATCACCATCCTCCCCGCGCTGCTGCTGCTCGTGCTCGGCGAGTTCGGCTTCGCCAACACGACGTTCGGCGATGCAGACTTCGGCTGGTTCGGCACGCTGATCGGCGTCGGCCTACTCGGCGGCACCGGTCCCGGCATCGTCGTCTGCATCCTCATCGCGGTGGCTCTCGTGGTCGCTGCGTCGATCTTCCAGAAGCGCGTCGTCGACCGCGGCTGGGTGCCCGGCGCGAGGCGCGACGCCTACCTCGAGGCGCAGGCCGCCGAGGCGAAGGCGGCCGAGGCCAAGGCCTGACGGCTCGACGCGGTCGCGCAGCGACCGGCCGGCGGCCCCGCACCATCTCGGTGCGGGGCCGCTCCGCGTCAGGCGGGCCTACGCATCCGCCTCGTCATCCGGCACCCACTCGAGCAGGTCTCCCGGCTGACAGTCGAGCACGCGGCACATGGCGTCGAGGGTCGTGAAGCGCACCGCCTTCGCGCGGCCATTCTTCAGCACCGCGACGTTCGCCGGCGTGAGCCCCACGCGCTCGGCGAACTCGCCGACGCTCAGCTTGCGCTTCGCGAGCTCGACGTCGATGCGCACGACGATGGGCACTAGATGACCTCCTCGAGTTCGGCGCGGTAGCCCGTCGCCTGCTGCAGCAGGCCGCGCATCGCGAGCATGAGCAGCACGGGCAGCGCCGAGAGCACGACCATGCCGAACAGCACCATCGGGATGCCCGGATCGCGGATCTCGGGCGTGAAGAAGATGTATGTCGTGAGCGCGAGTGCTGCGACGGCGAACACCGACCAGCCGATGCCGAGCGCCCACACGATCGCGTCGACCCATCGCCCGGCCTCGCGGCTGAAGATGCGGTCGCGGCGCACGAGCGTGAGCAGCCGCCAGATGCAGACGATGACCGCCAGCACGCTCACGATGACGATCGAGAGCACGATCTGGGCGGGGACGCGGAACGCCGGCGCCTCGTCGGAGAGCTCGCCAGGCATCGACATGACGAGGATGACGGCGAGCCACAGGGCGGCGGCGGCGAGCACGACGCGGAGCAGGAGCACGGTCCAGCGAGAGCGGAGCATGCATCGATGATCGCGCACTATCTATCGATAGTCAATCGGTGCGCGGCTAGCACGGACGACGGATGCGGCGGGGCGCACAATGGTCGTCGTGACCAACGGCAGACCGACGGCCCGGCTCGCCCGCATGTCGGGCCGCGACACCGACGAGCAGCACCGCGCGGCGACGCCGCTCGAGCTGCTGTTCGACCTGGCGTTCGTCATCGCGTTCGGGCAGGCCGCGAACGGCCTCGCCGGCTTCATCGCGCACGGGCAGTGGGCGGTGGGCCTCGGCGCCTTCGCGTTCGCCGTCTTCGCCATCACGTGGGCCTGGATCAACTACTCGTGGTTCGCATCCGCCTTCGACACCGACGACTGGCTCTACCGCCTGACGACCATGGTGCAGATGGTCGGCGTCGTGATCGTCGCGCTCGGGCTGCCGCCGATGTTCGCATCGCTCGAGCTCGCCGCGGAGGCGGAGGGCCCCGTCGTGGTCGACAACGGCATCATGGTCGCGGGCTACGTCGTGATGCGCCTCGCGATGCTCGCGCAGTGGCTGCGTGCTGCCGCCCAGGCGCCCGAGCTGCGGCGTACCGCGCTCATCTATGCGCTCTTCCTGGCGCTCGCGCAGGTCGGCTGGCTGTGGGTGCTCGTTGCGCAGCTGCAGCTCGGCACGGCGATGTTCGCGGGCATCGCGCTGCTGCTGGTCGAGATCGCCGGTCCCGCGATCGCCGAGCGCGGCAACCCGACGCCCTGGCACGCCCAGCACATCGTCGAGCGCTACAGCCTGCTCGCGATCATCGCCCTCGGCGAGATCGTCGTGGGCACCGTCATCTCGGTCTCCGCGGTCGTCGAGGAGCTCGGCTGGTCGCTCGACGCGGCGCTGCTCGCGCTCTCGGGCATCGCGATCGCGTTCGGGATGTGGTGGATCTACTTCCTGCACGATCACGCGCCGACGCTGCACCGGCAGCGCAACGCGCGCGCATTCGTGTGGGGCTACGGCAGCATCGCGGTGTTCGGCTCGATCGCCGCGGTGGGCGCCGGGCTGCACGTCGCGGCGTACACGATCGAGGACCCGGAGCACGTGCCGGCGCTGTGGGCGGTGCTCGCGATCGCCGTGCCGCTCGCGCTCTACGTGGTGGCGCTGCTGCTCATCAGCACGGCGATGCAGGGCTGGACGAAGCACAGCGCCCACCGCGCGGGAGCCGTCATCGCGCTGGCGGCGCTGGCTTTCGCGATCGTGCTCGCCGCGGGCGGCCTCTCGCTCTCCTGGTGCGTGCTGGTCGTGATGCTCGCGCCCGTGGCGCTCATCGTCGCGGACGAGGTCGACGCGGCGAGGGCGCTCCGGGAGGGCCGCGACCGGCTGGGCGCCGCACGCGACTGATCGGCGCCCGGCTCAGCCCTCGAGGATGCCCTCCGGGTCGGCCACCCGCACGTCGTGCCCGTCGCGGCGCAGCCGCCGCACGCCCTCGCGCAGCATCCGCCGCCCGACGTCGTTGGCGGCGCTCACGCGCGAGAGGTCGACCACGACCGCCGCGCCGTCGTCGGGCACGCGCTCGAGCTCGCGCAGCGCCACCTCTGCCGCCGCGAAGTGCATCGTGCCCTGCAGCTGCACCTCGCGCACCTGGTCGCCGTCGGCGTCGGGCTCGATGACGCCGTAGAGCACCTGCGAGGCGACCTCGGGCGCCTGCATGAGGTGCAGGCCCATGTCGCGCGAGAGCCGCTCGCACGCGCGCACGCCGCGCACGCTGTTGCCGAACTCGTCGAGCCGCGGCGAGAACGCGCCGATGCCGACCTGGCCGGGCAGCGCGCCCAGCACACCGCCCGCGACGCCGCTCTTCGCGGGGATGCCGACGGTCGTCATCCAGTCGCCCGCCGCGTCGTACATGCCGCACGTCGCCATGACGCTCAGCACCTGCCTGCACACCCACGCGGGCACGACCTGCTCGCCCGTCACCGGGTTGCGGCCGCCGGCCGCGAGCGTCATCGCCATCACCGCGAGGTCGCGCACGTCGACCAGCAGCGAGCACTGCCGCGTGTAGCCGTCGACCGCGTCGCGCGGCTCGTCCTCGAGCCCGCCCTTGGCGCGCACGAGGTAGGCGAGCGCCATGTTGCGGTCGGAGGTGCCGCGCTCGGAGGCATCCACCGCCCGATCGACCTCGAGCTCGCGCCCGGCGAACGCCGACAGGCCGGCGAGCACCCGCGCCGTGCTCTCCTCCGCGCTCGCCTCGCGCGAGCCCACGAGCGTGTGGGTCGTGATCGCGCCGACGTTGATCATCGGATTGCGCGGCCGGCCCTCGCGGTCGAGCGAGATCTCGTTGAACGCCTCGCCCGACGGCTCGACGCCCACGTGCCGCAGCACCTCGTCGAGCCCGCGGTCGGCGAGCGCGAGCGCGTAGACGAACGGCTTCGAGATCGACTGGATCGTGAAGCGATGCTCGGCGTCGCCGACGCCGTAGACGGTGCCGTCGATCGTGCAGATCGCGACGGCGAAGCGATCGGGGTCGGCCTCCGCGAGCTCGGGGATGTAGCTCGCGAGCTCCCCCTCGTCGCCGTCGGCGATGCAGGTGTCGCGCACCTGCTCGAGGTAGTCGGGCACCGGAGACCGCATGGCTCGAGCGTAGCCGGGGGTGGCGCGCAGGCCCCGGTCACCGGCGCATGGTTGCATCGGATGCATGGAGGCGACCAGGCAGACCGAGTCCCGTGCCGCGCGGGCACGGCAGGAGTCGCGGGCGACCATGGCCGGCTGGGCCTGCTTCGCCGCGGGGGTCGCCTTCGGCCTCATCGCGCTCGCCGGCCCGGCGCGGCCCGTCGCCGGAGAGATCGGCGAGCCCACGGTCACCCAGCCCGCCGCGGGCATCGCCGCGCTCGTCACCGCCGCCGCGTTCGTGCTCAGCACACTGCTGCACCGCCGCCGCGAGACGGCGCCGATGCCGCCGTGGCAGCGCACCGTCTCGCACATCTCGACCGTCGCGCTCACGCTCGCCTTCGCATCCGTCGCCTACGTGGGCGTGCTCACGGGCGGCGAGATCCTCGCGCTCGGGCTCGAGGGGCTCGAGGCGCCCGCGATCGGCGGCGCGCTGCTGACGGGCGTCGCGAGCGCCGCGGGCGGCTGGCTCGCCTTCCAGGCCGGCATCGGGCTGCGCACGCGCGACCTGGCGACGCTGCTGTTCAGCTACCTGACGATCGGCACGGTCTTCGCGATGATCACCGCCGCCGATCCGCGCTGGTGGGAGCGGCACTTCTCCGAGCTCGGCGCCGGCCCCGGCGCGTGGGCGTTCAACGGCACGGTCGTCGTGGCGGGCCTGCTCGTCGCGACGATCGGCTCCTACGTCGGCCGCGACCTGCACCGCTGGCTCGGCGACGCCGAGCTGCATCGCATCGGCATCGTCGTGATCCTCTTCGCGCTCACGGGCGCCGCGCTCGCGGGCGTGGGCCTGTTCCCGGTGCACGAGGCGCGGCTGCTGCACAACGTCGCGGCCTTCGGCACGCTCGGCCTGTTCGTCGTCACCGCGGTCGCGGTCACGCTCGTGATGCCCGGCCCGCCGCGCGCGATGCTGCTCACGACGGTCGGCGCTGGCGTCGCGCTCGGCGTGGCGCTGCTGCTGTGGTGGCCGGGCGGGCTCTACAGCGCCGCGGGCCTCGAAGCGGTCGCGGTCGGCATCATCTTCGTGTGGATGACGACCCTCGTGCGCACGCTCGCCGCCTTCGTGCCGGAGGCATCCCGTCCCTCGGCGCGCCCCCGCCTGCGAGCCGCGGCGACGACGGATGCGTGAGGCCGGCGAGGTCGCGCGCGTCCCGTCGCGAGGTCGGAGGCGCGACCGCGGCACGGCAGGGGCCGCGCCGGGGTCGACATCGCCGCCCGCAGACGGCAAGGTTGACGCATGACCAGTCATGATCCGGCTTCGGCCGAGACCCCGCCCGACACCCCCGAGGGCACCGAGACGCCCGAGGAGGCGCAGCGCCGCAAGTTCCGCGAGGCGCTCGAGAAGAAGAAGCTCGGCCACCACGGCCAGGGCATGTCCGCGCAGAGCGGCGTGCAGTCGGCGCACACCGGCCCTGCAGTGCAGAAGCGGGTGCACCGGCGCAAGTCCGGCTGAGCCCTTCCGCTGCGGCTCCCGCCGCACGCTGACGCGCCGCTTTCCCGGTCGAGAGTCCGGGCAGGCGGCGCTTCTGTGTTCCCCCTGCGCCGCGCGGCGCT
>DASSWM010000263.1:0-2683 GCA_035704865.1 Agrococcus sp. | reverse complement strand
CGACGGCACCCAGGCATCCGGGGTCCTTGCTCGAGCGCTTCGACGCGGCACTGCCGTGGCAGCTCACCGACGACCAGCGCGCCGCGGGCGAGGCGATCGCGGCTGACCTCGCGAGCGGCACCGCCATGCATCGGCTCGTGCAGGGCGAGGTCGGCTCGGGCAAGACCGTCGTCGCCACGCGCGCGATGCTCACGGTCGCCGAGTCGGGCGGCCAGGCGGCGCTGCTCGCGCCCACCGAGGTGCTCGCGGTGCAGCACCTGCGCTCGATCACGCGCTCGCTCGGGCCCGACCTGGCGGTCGAGCTGCAGCCGACGCTGCTCACGGGCCAGATGCCGGCGGCCGAGCGCAAGCGCGCCATGCTGCGCATCGCGGCCGGCCAGGCGCGCATCGTCGTGGGCACGCACGCGCTGCTGAGCGAGAAGACGTCGTTCGCCGAGCTCGCGCTCGTGATCATCGACGAGCAGCACCGCTTCGGCGTCGCCCAGCGCGAGGCGCTGCGCGCGAAGGGCCTGCACCCGCACACGCTCGTGCTCACCGCCACCCCCATCCCGCGCACCGTCGCGATGACGGCGTTCGGCGACCTCGACGTCTCGACGATCCGCTCGCTGCCCGCGGGCCGCAGTCCGATCCAGACGTTCGTCGTCGACCCGATCAGCCGCCCCGGCCACTTCCACCGCATGTGGGATCGCATGCGCGAGGAGCTCGAGGCCGGCAGGCAGGCGTTCGTCGTCTGCCCGGCGATCTCGCCAGGCAGGCTCGAGGGCATCGACCGGCACGAGCCGGAGGCTGAGGCGGATGCGTCGGGTGACGCAAGACCGCTGCCTCCCGTCGACGACGTGCGCACCACGGTCGAGCGGCTGCAGCGGCTGCCGGCGCTCGCGGACCGCACGATCGCCCCGCTCACCGGCGCCGACACGACCGAGCAGAAGGACGCGACGATGAGCGCGTTCCGCGACCGCGAGATCGACGTGCTCGTCGCGACGACCGTCATCGAGGTCGGCGTCGACGTGCCGAACGCGACGATGATGGTGGTGCTCTCGGCCGACCGGTTCGGCGTCTCGCAGCGGCACCAGCTGCGTGGGCGGGTGGGCCGCGGCGAGCACGCGGGGCTGTGCATGCTCGTCTCCTCGGCCGACGAGCTGAGCGAGGCGCGCGAGCGGCTCGACGCGGTCGCCGGCACGCTCGACGGCTTCGAGCTCGCCGAGGTCGACCTCGAGCAGCGCGGCGAGGGCGACGTGCTGGGCGTGGCGCAGTCGGGCGTCCGCAGCGGCCTGCGGGTGCTGCGGGTCACGCGCGATGCGGCGATCATCGACGCCGCCCGCGCCGCGGCGCGCGAGGTGCTCGCCGACGACCCGAAGCTGCAGCGGCACGCGGCGCTGCGGCTCGCGGTGCACGACCGGCTCGACCCCGACGCGCGCGCGGCGCTCGTCACCGCGTAGCCGCGCCCTGCGTCGGCCGCGCCCGATAGGCTGATGCCCATGCCTCGCATCGCCGTCGTGCCCGGTTCCTTCGACCCTGTCACCCTGGGTCACATCGACGTGATCGCACGTGCTGCGAAGCTCTTCGACGAGGTGCACGTGGTCGTCACGCACAACCCCGACAAGCAGGCGTTCCTGCCGGTGGTCGAGCGCGAGCAGCTCATCGAGCGCTCGATCGAGGAGGCCCGCATCCCGGGCGAGGTGCGCATCGCCAACTGGTCGATGGGACTGCTGGTCGACTACTGCCAGCAGGTGGGCGCCGAGGTGCTCGTGAAGGGCATCCGCTCGTCGACCGACCTCTCGTACGAGACGCCGATGTCGATCGTGAACCGCAACCTCGCGGGCGTCGAGACCATCTTCATGCTGCCGAACCCCGAGAACGCGCACGTCTCGTCGAGCCTCGTGCGCCAGGTCTCCGAGCTCGGCGGCGACATCAGCCCCTACGTGCCGCGCGCGGTCGCCACCTTCCTGCAGGCGCGATGACGCCCGAGCGCGGCCCCGCCCCCGACCTCGAGCTGCGGGCCGTGCGCGGCATGGGCGAGCTCCGCGCCGGCGACGACCTGCCAGAGCTCATCGCCGACGCGCTCGCCCCGCTCGCGCCGCGCGACGGCGACATCGTCGTCGTCACGAGCAAGGTGGTCTCGAAGGCCGAGGGACGCATCCGCCCCCTCGCCGAGCGCGAGCAGGCCATCGACGAGGAGTCGGTGCGCCTCGTCGCGAGCCGCGAGCACCCCGGTGGCGTCACCCGCATCGTCGAGCACCGCACGGGCCTCGTGCTCGCTGCGGCGGGCGTCGACGCGTCGAACACCGACGAGGGCACGATCCTGCTGCTGCCGGTGGACTCGGATGCGTCCGCTCGCGCGATCGCCGAACGGCTGCGGTCGCGCTTCGGGGTCGCGATGGGCGTCGTGGTGAGCGACACGCTCGGCCGTGCCTGGCGCGTCGGGCAGACCGACGTCGCGATCGGCGCGGCCGGCCTGCGCGTGCTCGAGCCGCTCACCGGCAGCCTCGACGCGGGCGGGCGGCCGCTCACGGTGACCGCGCCGGCGATCGCCGACGAGATCGCGGGCGCCGCCGACCTCGTCGCGGGCAAGGCCGACGGCGTGCCGGTCGTGCTCGTGCGCGGCCTCGGCCGCCACGTGGCTGGGCTCGACGAGCCTGGGGCCGCGCGGCTCGTGCGCGCGGCGGAGGACGACATGTTCCGG
>DASSWM010000262.1:0-4342 GCA_035704865.1 Agrococcus sp. | reverse complement strand
CAGCCCCGAGCTCACGCCCGCCCAGCGGGCCGCCCTCATCGAGGACGAGAGCGACACCCGTGGCGGCTGACGTGCGCGGGCAGCCCCCCGCCGGCTACAGCGAGCACGACGTCGAGCGCCGCCTGCCCGAGACGCACACGTCGTCCCGCACCGACTTCGCGCGCGACCGCGCCCGGCTGCTGCACTCGAGCGCGTTCCGCCGGCTCGGCCAGAAGACGCAGGTGCTCTCGCCCACGATGGGCTTCGACGACTCGCGCACGCGCCTGACGCACTCGCTCGAGGTCGCGCAGATCGGCCGCGAGATCGCGGGCGAGCTCGGCCTCGACCACGACGTCGTCGACACGGCGTGCCTCGCGCACGACATCGGGCATCCGCCCTTCGGCCACAACGGCGAGCGCGGCCTCAACGAGTGGGCGCTGTCGATCGGCGGCTTCGAGGGCAACGCGCAGACCCTGCGCGTCATCACGCGGCTCGAGCCCAAGGTCATCCGCGACCGTCCCTACGGGCTCAACCTCACGCGCGCGAGCGTCGACGCCGCGTGCAAGTACCCGTGGCCCGCCGCGTCCGACGTCCACGACGCATCCGGCCGCATCAAGTTCGGCTACTACGCCGACGACCGCGAGGCCTTCGAGTGGATGCGCGAGGGCGCCCCCGAGGGACGCCCGAGCATCGAGGCGCAGGCGATGGACCTCGCCGACGACATCGCCTACTCGGTGCACGACTTCGAGGATGCGGTCGTGGGCGGCTACGTCGACGTCGCGAAGCTCGCGAGCCGCGTCGGCCACGACGAGCTCGTGTCGATGATGCTCACGTGGGTCGGGCCCGAGCACACGCGCGACGAGCTGCTCGCCGCGTTCGACCGGCTCGACGACCTCGAGACCTGGGTGCGGTCGTTCGACGGCTCCCGCGCCGACCACGCGCGGCTCAAGAACCTCACGTCGAAGCTCATCGGGCGGTTCGCGAACGCGGCGATCCACCGCACGCGCGAGACGCACGAGGGGCCGCTCGCGCGCTTCGGCGGCACCGTCGAGGTGCCGCACGAGGTGCGGGCCGAGATCGCGGTGCTGAAGGGCACGGCGGCGAGCTTCATCCTCGCCGAGCGGCGCCAGCCGATCTACGCGAGCCAGCGGCGGATCCTGCAGGAGCTGTGCGATGCGCTGCTGCGCCTGGGGCCATCGGCGCTCGACACCGCGTACGGCGAGGACTGGGCGGCGGCGCGCGACGATGCCGAGCGAGCGCGCGTCGTGGTCGACCAGGTCGCGAGCCTGACCGACCGCGGCGCCTTCGCGTGGCACGAGCGATACGTCGGGGACTGAGGGGGCGGCCATGGCGGGGCGGATCCGGCGCAGCGACATCGACGAGCTGCGGTCGCGCATCTCGATCGTCGACGTCGTCGGCGAGCACGTCACGCTGAAGACCGCGGGCGTGGGCAGCATGAAGGGGCTGTGCCCCTTCCACGACGAGCGCACGCCCTCGTTCCACGTGCGGCCGGCGGTCGGCCGCTACCACTGCTTCGGCTGCGGCGAGGACGGCGACGTCTTCCAGTTCGTCATGGCGATGGACCACACGTCGTTCGCCGAGACGGTCGAGCGCTTCGCGGCCCAGCTCGGCTACACGCTGCACTACGAGGACGGCAAGCCGCAGGAGGAGACGAGCGGCCGCCTGCGACTGCTCGAGGCGAGCCGCGAGGCGGAGTCGTTCTTCCAGGCGCAGCTGCTCACGCCCGCCGCGGCGCTCGGCCAGCAGTTCCTGGGGGAGCGCGGCTTCGACCTCGCCGCCGCGCAGCGCTTCGGCGTCGGCTTCGCGCCCGCGTCGTTCGAGGCGCTCAAGCGGCACCTGCGCGGCAAGGGCTTCACGGAGGCCGAGCTGCTGAGCGCCGGCCTGCTGAGCGAGGGGCAGCGCGGCAGCTACGACCGGTTCCGCGGTCGGCTCATCTGGCCGATCCGCGACGTCGCGGGCGCGACCGTCGGCTTCGGCGCCCGCCGCCTGTCGGACGACGACAAGGGGCCGAAGTACCTCAACTCGCCCGAGACGCCCATCTTCCGCAAGAGCCAGGTGCTGTACGGGCTCGACCTCGCCAAGCGCGACATCGCCAAGGGGCACGAGGCCGTCGTGGTCGAGGGGTACACGGATGTGATGGCCTGCCACCTCGCGGGCGTCACGACCGCGGTCGCCACGTGCGGCACCGCGTTCGGCGTCGACCACATCAAGGTGCTGCGGCGCGTGCTCGGCGACGTCTCGACGAGCGACACGCGCTCGCTCGGCCGCGTCATCTTCACCTTCGACCCGGACGAGGCGGGGCAGCAGGCCGCCGCGCGCACCTTCGCCGAGGAGCAGCGCTTCGCGGCGCAGACGTTCGTCGCGGTGCCGCCCGAGGGCCTCGACCCGTGCGACCTGCGGCTCGAGCGCGGCGACGACGCCGTGCGGAAGCTCGTGCAGCAGCGCCGGCCGCTGTTCGAGTTCATGCTGCGCCGCATCGTCGCCGAGCACGACCTCGAGACCGTCGAGGGCCGCGTCGCGGCCATGCGCCGGGCCGCGCCCGTGCTGCAGTCGATCCGCGACCGCGCGCTCGCCGACGGCTACTCGCGCACGGTCGCGGGCTGGCTGGGCGTCTCGCCCGACGAGGTGCGCCGGGCGGTGCGCCAGGCCGGGCCGCGCCCGACGCCCACCGCCGGCGGGGCCGCAGCTGAGCATCCGCCCGCCGATGTCGCGCTCAAGCAGCTCGAGCGAGACCCCGCCTCCCGGCTCGAGCGCGACGCGATCGCCGCCCTGCTGCAGCAGCCCGCGGTGCTGGGCAAGGATCTCGCCGCGCGCGGGGCGTCGGCCTATGTCGCGAACCCGTCGCTCGCGGTCGTGCGCGACGGCGTGCTCGCCTCGCTCGACGCGATGGAGGCCTCGGACTTCTCGGAGCGCGTCGCCGCGACGGTGCCGGCCGAGATCGTGCCACTCGTGCGCACGCTCGCCATGGCGCCCATCCCGCAGTCGTCTCCCGAGGGCGTGAAGGACTACGTGCGGGGGATCGTCAGCTCGCTGATCTCCCGCGACATCCTGCGGCGCCGCGCCGAGCTGCTCGGCACCGTGCAGCGGCTGCGTCAGCAGGATCCGATCGCGGCGAAGCGGATCGATGAGCAGCTCGCGCTGCTCGAGCAGGAGCGGCGCGCCCTCACCTCGGAGTAGCCGATCAGGGCAGCTGGAAGTTGATCCGGAACTGCTCCGCGACGACCGCGTCGATGTGCTCGAGCCCGCCGGCATCGGCCGGGCACGTGGCGCGGATCGTGCTGGTGGTGCCGCTCGACTGGAAGTTGCGGGCGAACCAGGCCTCGACACCGCCGTCGTCGAGGTCGAACGCGAGCGAGAGGAACTCGACCGTCACCCCTTGCGATGCAGACGGTCCGACCGGTACGACGTCTGGCTCCCACTCCCAGTCCTCCGGCGTCGTCTGCGTGACGTTGTAGAGCGTCGCGTGGGTGCTCTCCACCTCGTCGGTCGAGTCGCTGTCCGCCTCGCCCTGGTGCGCCCAGAACGCGCAGCCGGTCGCGATCTCGACGACGCTGATGGTGGGGCCGACGGGGAAGTCTGAGTCTGGCTGCACGGCGAAGGCAGCGCCGTCGGCGACGACGCTCGTCTCCCAGCCGGGCAGCGTGCCCGGCGCGAGGGGAGTGTTGAGCGTGAGCAGCTCCGGCAGGTCCTCCGCGCTCGCGCCCGGATCGGCGGGCGCGGCCGTCGCGGGCGTGGTCGGAGTCGCGGGGTCGGCGACAGCGGTCGGCTGCGGTGCGGGCGCCGCGGTCGGCAGCGGCGGCGGCATGAGGCAGCCGGTGAGCGAGAGCGAGGCGCCCGCGGCGAGCAGCACGAGCGGTGCGGCGAGTGGGCGGCGGGACACGGATGCCATCGGTGCTCCTGGGCGTGCTGTGCGAGAAGGTCAGTCGAACCGTAGCGCGGAACTCTGCCGACTCGGCGCATCTGCGCAGTGTCGATGGCCAGGATGTGACCCCGCGCCGCGAGTGATGCTACGATTGACGTCGCTCCCGCAGCGATCCTCGATAGCTCAATTGGCAGAGCAGCCGGCTGTTAACCGGCAGGTTGATGGTTCGAGTCCATCTCGGGGAGCGACCGGCCCCGCCTCACGGCGGGGCCTCTTGCGTTCCTGGATCGCGTGCTGCGGCGCTCAGTCTCCGTCGTCATCGAGTGCGGTCGCGGCACCGAGGGCGGGCTCGTAGATCGGGGCCTGTGGTGTGCCGGTGAGCGCTGCGCCCATGAGGGGCTCGAGCAGATCCCCGTCCACCACGATCTCCACGGGGCCGGCCGCACCGCTGCCGCCGTCGCTCTTGCGCAGGATCTCGTC
>DASSWM010000261.1:0-3211 GCA_035704865.1 Agrococcus sp. | reverse complement strand
AAGCTCGTGACGCGCGCGATCGCCTGCTCGAAGACGCCCGTGAGCGCCGGCCCCGCGACCGTCCAGATCACGATCACCAGCCCGGCGGTCATCAGCGTGACGAGCACCCAGCCCGGCACGTCGCCGCGCTCCTCCTCGCGCACGCGCCCGGCGAGGCGCTGGAACCTTCTGCGGATCGTCGACATGCTCTCCTCCTTCAGAATCCGACTTGCAGGACGTGGATGCCCGGCCACAGCGCGAACGCCACGGTCGTCGGCAGCAGCCCGAACACGAGCGGCACGAGCATCGAGATCTCCTTGCGACCGGCCGCCTCGAGCAGGTCGCGCTTCGCGGCGTCGCGCGCGTCCAGCGCCTGCGCCTGCAGCGTCTGCGCCAGCGGCGTGCCACGCTCGAGGGCGCCGCGCATCTGGTCGGCGCTCCTCGTCACGCCCGGGTGCCCCAGCTCGTCCGCGAGCGTCGCGAGCGCGCTCGACAGGCTGGCGCCCGCCGCGGAGTCGGCGACGACGCCCGCCAGCTCGCGCCCGAGCGCGCTGTGACCGGCGGCCCCGACGCGACGCAGCGCATCCTGCAGCCCCTCGCCCGCCGCGAGGCTCAACGAGAGGAACTCCAGGATCGACGGCAGCTCGCTCGAGATGCGGGCGAGCCTGCGCCTGGCGCGCCGCTGCAGCAGCCAGTCGACCGTGTATGCGCCGATCGCGGCGCCCAGCAGCGCCAGCAGCCCCGGCAGCGCCACCGGACCGCCCTGCATCGCGCCCATCACGCCGAGCGCGGCGCCCGCGGCGCCGCCGAGCACGCTCCATCGCAGCTGCCGGCCGCGGAACTCGGCGACCGACTCGGCCGATGCCGCCTGCCGCAGGCGACGACGGATGCCCTCGGGCGCGCCGAGCACCGCGTGGAGCACGGGCGCGAGGCGATCGCCGACGGGCGAGGCGACGACGCCCAGCACCCTCACGGGGTTCACGCGCCGCCGAGCCACGAGGTCGCGGGCGCCGGCGGAGACGTCGAGCACGTAGGGCGCGACCCGGTGCAGCAGCAGCGGCCGCCGGAGGATCGGCACGAGGCTCGCGAGCATCCACAGCCCGAGCCCGAGGCCGGCGCCGAGGATGAGGCTCCAGCCCGCCTCCGCCGTCACGCGAACCACCTCGCCTCGGTCGGCAGCGCACCGATGCGCAGCATCACGCGGTAGGCGATGAACGTCACGATCGCGCCGCCGACGATGAGCACGATGCCGCCGGCGGAGTTGTACGCCTGCGCCGCCTCGGGCCGCGTGGAGAGGATGAGGAGCACGATCCAGGGGGCGGCGACCCCGAGCCGGGCTGCGCTCACGATCCACGTCTGCCGCGCCTCCAGCTCGCCGCGCGTCGCGAGATCGACGCGCAGGTAGGCGGCGAGCTCGCGCAGCACCGTCGTCACCTCGGTGCCGCCGACCTCGCGAGCCATGCGGAGCGTCTCGATGATGCGGTCGCCGACCGGGTCGGCGAGCCGATCCTTCAGCCGGTCGAGCGCGTAGCCGAACGAGCCGGTCGCACGGTGGTCCGCCGCGTAGGCGGCGAAGGCCGGCCGCGTGATGGCCGGCCCGGCGTGCTCGAGCTGCGCGACCGCGTCCGGCAGCGCGAGCCCGCTGCGCACCGCAGAGACCAGGTGGTCGACGACGTCGGGCCACACCGCTGCCTGCGCGCGCCGACGCCGCTTCGCGCGCCAGCGCACCGCGAGCACCGGAGCGGCCGCGCCCGCGACGAAGGCAGCCGCCGCAACCGCGACGACGGGCGCGAAGGCCAGCGCGATGCCCGCGGCGAGCACGCCCGCGAGCAGCGAGACGGCCGCGAGCGCGAGCGGCGGGATGCCGTCGAGGCCGGCCTGCGTGAGCCGGTCGAGCAGGCGGGCGCGCGGCCGAGGGTCGGTGCTGCGCTCGGTGCGCGGCCACAGCCACGGGCTGACGGCCAGCACGACGCCCAGGCCGAGCACCGCGCCCAGCAGCCACGTCATGCGCCGCCCCTGGCGAGCAGCGCCGCCGGCTCGATGCCGACGGCGGCGAACTTCGCCGTGCGCGCGGGATGCGAGCCGGTCGGCTCGAGCAGGCCGCCACGGGTCGAGAAGAGGGTGGACGCCTCGATGACGCCGGCGGTCGCCTGCCCGGTCGGTGCGAGGATCTCGACCACCTGCCGGTTGCCGCGCGCGTCGATCGCGAGGTGCACGACGAGGTCGACGCACTGCGCGACCGTCGGCACGACGAAGCCTGCATCGATGTTGCGGCCGGCGAGCAGCGGCAGCGTCGTGAGCTTGGCGAGCGCGTCGCGCGCGGAGTTGGCGTGGATCGAGCACATGCCGCTCACGCCGCAGTTCAGCGCGACGAGCAGATCGAGCGCCTCGGCCTCGCGCACCTCGCCGACGACGAGGCGATCGGGCCGCATGCGCAGGCTCTCCTTCACGAGCCGCCGCAGCGAGATCTCGCCGGTGCCCTCGAGCGACGGCTGCCGGCACTGCAGGCCCACGATGTCGTCGACGGGCGGGTCGAGCTCGAACGTCTCCTCGACCGTGACGACGCGCTCGCCCGGCCGCACGGCCGCCAGCAGCGCGTTCAGCATCGTCGTCTTGCCGGCGTGCGTCGGCCCAGACACGAGGATGTTGCAGCCGGCGACGACCGCCTGCTTGAGGAACGCGGCGGCCTGCTGGCTGAGCGCCCCTCGCTCGACGAGCGCCGAGAGCGACGCGAGCCGGCGCGAGAACTTGCGGATGTTGATGCTCATCGAGCCGCGCGCGACGTCGCCGCTCGCGACGTGCAGGCGCGAGCCGTCGGGCAGCGACGCGTCGACGAAGGGCGTCGAGAGGTCGACCCGCCTGCCGGTCGTGGAGAGCATGCGCTCGACGAGGTCGCGCACCTCGACCTCGGTGAGCCGCAGCGGCAGCTGCTCGCTCACGCCCCCGCGTGCGCAGAACACGCGCGAGCCCTGGTTCACCCACAGCTCCTCGATCTCGGGGTCGTCGAGATAGGGCTGCAGCGGCCCGTAGCCGCTGACGGCGGCGAGCACGTCGCGCTCGGCCTGCCGCTCGTCGGCGAGCATCGGCAGGCTGCCGCCGAGCGACCGCTCGGCGTACGAGCGCACCTCGTCGCGCACGTACCGCTCGGCGAGGTCGCCGGAGCCGGCGAGGTCGACGCCGTCGCGGCGCACCCTCGCGCGCACGTTCGCGGTGATCTCGGCGACGGCCTGAC
>DASSWM010000260.1:0-2108 GCA_035704865.1 Agrococcus sp. | reverse complement strand
CGCAGGTCGAGGAGCGCGTGCCCGGCGCCGTGCTCACCGGGCACCGCAGCCGGCGCCTGCCGGGGCACGCGTCGTTCGTGCTCGCGCATAGCCCTCGCAGCGGCGAGTCGATGCTCGTCGACCTGGATGCGCGCGGCATCGTCACCTCGAGCGGGTCGGCGTGCGCGGCCGGCAGCGACGAGCCCAGCCACGTGCTGACCGCGATGGGAGTCGGGCGCGAGATCGCGCAGACGGCGATCCGCTTCACCTTCGACGAATCCGTCGACGACGCGCAGCTCGACGAGGTCGTCGCGGCGCTCGCGCAGGTCGCGGGCGGCTGACCAAGGGCGCGGCCGTCGCCGACTCGTGCACTTCCGCCCCACAGGTGCTGACGTGCCAGCACTGCTCGGGCGGAACTGCACCGCTCGGGCGGAACTGCACCGCTCGGCGCCGAAACGAC
The DNA here is from genome assembly GCA_035704865.1 of Agrococcus sp. Classification (GTDB taxonomy): domain Bacteria; phylum Actinomycetota; class Actinomycetes; order Actinomycetales; family Microbacteriaceae; genus Agrococcus. The sequence goes on along the minus strand of DASSWM010000260.1, from coordinate 1,669 downwards.
CGGGAGTTGACAGAGCGGATGCGCGGGCGCACCATGTAAGCAGTTGCTTACGCAAGGAGATGGCGAGATGCCGATCGCGACCGACCCGCTCAGCCGCATCTTCTTCGCGCTCGCCGATCCGACCCGGCGCGCGATGCTCGAGCGGCTCGCGCGCGGCAGCGCCACGGTCGGCGAGCTCTCCGAGCCGTTCGCGATGAGCCGGCCGGCCGTCTCGCAGCACCTCGGCGTGCTCGAGGACGCCGGGCTCATCGAGCGCACCCGGCAGGGGCAGTGGCGCTCGTGCGCGCTGCGCCCAGAGGGGCTCGACGACGCCGAGCGGTGGGTCGCCGAGCACCGCGCCGCGTGGCAGTCGCGGTTCGACCGCCTGGACGAGACGCTCGTGGCGCTCGCCGGCGGCCACGTCGACGCTCGAGCGGCGAGCGCGGGGCGACCGGACGCATCCGTGACCGATGCGCGCGAGCGCGCCGACGCATCCGTGACCGATGCGCGCGAGCGCGCCGACGCATCCGTGACCGACAGGCCCAAGCCCGGCGCAGCACGCGCCGGCGAACCCGAGGAGGAGTGATGGAGACGAAGGAGTTCACGATCACGCGCACGTTCGACGCGCCGCGGGAGGCGGTCTGGCGCGCCTGGACCGACCCCGCGATCGCGGCGCAGTGGTGGCATCCGCACGAGGTCGCGGTCAAGGACGAGCGGGTCACGATCGACCTGCGCGAGGGCGGCAGCTACGCCTACACGATGGTCATCCCGGGCGGCGACGAGTACCCCACGGGCGGCGAGTACCTCGAGGTGCGCGAGCCCGAGCGGCTGCGCTTCACGTGGGCCGATCCGGGCGACGCCGAGCGGGAGCCGCCCGTCATCACCGTCGACCTCGCCGAGCTGCCCGACGGGCGCTGCGAGATGACGTTCCGCCTGCAGGGCATGGGCGACGACCGCCCCAGCGAGCACGGCGTCCACCAGGGCTGGACGGAGGCGTTCGAGGAGCTCGACGACGCGCTGGTCGCCGCGCCATGATCACCGTCGAGCAGATCGTGACGGCCGACGGCTTCGCGGCCGAGCCCGACGGCGGCATGCGCTTCATGGAGGCGACGGTGCCCGAGGGCGACCTGAGCGACGAGCCGCAGCTGGCGATGCTCGAGTCGGTCGACGCCATCGTGCTCGGCCGCCGCACGTACGAGATGTTCGCGGACTACTGGCCGACCGCCGACCCCGCCGTCGAGCGGGTCGCCCCGATCATCAACCGGCTGCCCAAGCTCGTCGTCTCGTCGACGCTCGAGCGGGCGCCCTGGGGCTCCGACGCGGCGGGCGCCGAGATCCTGCGCCCCGTCCCGAGTGCGGCGGATGCGGTGCGGTCGCTGGGCGATCGGTTCGGCTCGGTCATCGTGTGGGGCTCGCTGTCGCTCGCGAACGCGCTGCTCGAGGCCGGCCTCGTCGACCGGTTGCGGCTGCGGATCTGCCCGGTGCTCATCGGCGACGGGCTGCGGTTCGCGCCGCCCGCGCTCGGTCAGCGGCTGCTGCGGCTCGAGTCGTCGCAGGCGCTGCCGTCGGGCCACGTAGTGACCGAGTACCGCCTGGGCGGCGTCGACCATCAACCCGCCGTGCCGGAGGTGCGCCGCGGCCGGTAGTCGCGCCAGGTGGCCCGGTACTGCAGGTACCCGCGCCAGGCCGA
>DASSWM010000259.1:0-3863 GCA_035704865.1 Agrococcus sp. | reverse complement strand
ACGGCGATGTCGGCGTGCTCGACCTCGTGCAGCTGCGGCAGCAGCGCGAAGGTCGCGATGCCCGCATAGCGCGGCAGCTCCGGATCGTCTCGCTGCCCGATGACGTCGCCGCTGCCCATGGCCGCCATCGTGGCACAGCCGCGCGCGCGCGGTGATGCGCGTGCCAGGCGATGCGCGCCAGGGCCGTGCCGTCGCATCCGTGACGGCCGCGTCCGAGTCGTGAAGACGCATCCGCAATTGCCTCTTGCGCGTCCGGTACTCAGTGCTACTATCTACCAGTAGTCAGCAACACTGAGTAGTGAAAGCGAGGGCCATATGGGGCGCCAGACGACCGAGATGCTCAAGGGCACGCTCGAGGGCATCATCCTCGCGATCCTGGCCGGCAGGTCGGCGTACGGGTACGAGATCACGACGTGGCTGCGCGAGCAGGGCTTCGCCGACATCGCCGAGGGCACCGTCTACGCGCTGCTCGTGCGCATCGAGCAGCGCGGGCTCGTCGACGTCGAGAAGGTGCCGTCGGAGAAGGGCCCGCCGCGCAAGGTCTACACGCTCAACGCCGCCGGCCGCGAGCACCTCGAGGAGTTCTGGAAGACCTGGGACTTCCTCGCCGAGCGGATCGAGGGACTCCGCTCGCCCACCGAACCCGAGCACGAAGAAGGAGCATGACCATGGCCGCAGGATGGATCGAGAAGGTCACCGGATCGTTCGACGACAAGAAGCGCTGGCGGGCCTACAAGGCGCGCAAGGAGCAGCTGCCGCCGGCCTACCGCACCGCGATCGACGGCATCGAGCGCTACCTCATGTACGCCGGCTCGATCGTCAAGGGGGATGTCCTCATGCAGATGCTCGAGGACCTCGCCGACCTCATCGAGGGCGCCGCCGCCGACGGCACGCCCATCCGCGACATCGTCGGGGACGACCCCGTCGAGTTCGCCGACACCTTCGCGCAGAACTACGCCGACGCCCAGTGGATCGCCAAGGAGCGCAAGCGCCTCACCGACGCGATCGACGAGGCCGCCGAGCAGCCCAGCCGCGAGCCCGGCGACCGACCGGGCAGCCGACCCGACCACCAGGCGTGACCACCAGGCGTGACCACGCCGGAACGGAACCCATCATGACCACCGACCACAGCCCATCCGCCATCCGCGTGCGCGGCATCGAGAAGTCGTTCAAGGAGCTGCACGTGCTGCGCGGCGTCGACCTCGACGTCGAGGCGGGCAGCATCTTCGCGCTGCTCGGCTCGAACGGCGCCGGCAAGACGACGCTCGTGCGCATCCTCGCGACGCTGCTGCGCGCCGACGCCGGCACCGCCGAGGTCAACGGCTTCGACGTCGCCGCCGCACCCGCGGCCGTGCGAGAGTCGATCAGCCTCACAGGCCAGTTCGCCGCCGTCGACGAGCGGCTCTCGGGCCGCGAGAACCTCGTGCTCATCGCGCGGCTGCGGCACCTGCCGCGACCGGGCGCGATCGCCGACGAGCTGCTCGCGCGCTTCGGCCTCGCCGACGCGGGCGCCCGCAAGGCCGCCGACTACTCGGGCGGCATGCGGCGCAGGCTCGACATCGCCATGAGCCTCATCGGCGACCCGCCCATCGTCTTCCTCGACGAGCCGACCACCGGGCTCGACCCGCAGTCGCGCAACGAGGTGTGGCAGACGATCCGGCAGCTCGCCGCGGGCGGCACGACCGTGCTGCTCACGACGCAGTACCTCGATGAGGCCGAGCAGCTCGCCGACCGCATCGCGATCCTGCATCGCGGCACGATCATCCAGCAGGGCACGCTCGCCGAGCTCAAGCAGCTGCTGCCGGCCGCGACCGTCGAGTACGTCGAGCGGCAGCCCACCCTCGAGGAGGTCTTCCTCGCCCTCGTCGGCGACGCCGACGAGTCCAGCGCCGACGAGTCCAGCGCCGACCCGGCCGGCCCCGCGCAGCGCGGCGACGGCCCGGTCGCAGCCTGACCGGTCAGCCGGCCGGTCGCAGCCCGAGAGGAACTCCCATGACCACCGCCCACGCCCACGCGCCCGCCCAGGCCGCCGGCCGCATCCGCGCCCGCACGCTCGCCGACACCGGCACGCTCACCGGCCGCTCGCTGCGGCACATCCTGCGCAGCCCCGACACGATCATCACGACCGCGGTGACGCCGGTGGCGCTCATGCTGCTGTTCGTCTACGTCTTCGGCGGCGCGATCGACACCGGCTCGGGCACGTCGTACCTCGGCTACCTGCTGCCGGGCATCCTGCTCATCACGGTCGCCTCCGGCGTCGCCTACACCGCCTACCGGCTCTTCCTCGATCTGCAGGGCGGCATCTTCGAGCGCTTCCAGTCGATGCCGATCGCGCGCTCGAGCGTGCTGTGGGCGCACGTGCTCACGTCGCTCGCCGCCAACCTGGCGGCGGTCGCGATCGTGGTCGGCGTCGCGCTGCTGATGGGCTTCCGCACCGGCGCATCCGTCGCCGCGTGGCTCGCGGTGGCCGGCATCCTCGTGCTGTTCACGCTCGCGCTCACCTGGATCGCGGTGATCGCGGGCCTCACGGCCAAGACGGTCGACGGGGCGAGCGCGTTCAGCTACCCGCTCATCTTCCTGCCGTTCATCTCGTCGGCGTTCGTGCCGACCGACTCGATGCCGGGCCCGGTCGCGTGGTTCGCCGAGCACCAGCCGGTCACGGCGATCGTCGACACGATCCGGGCGCTGTTCGCGCAGCAGCCGGTCGGCGGCGACATCTGGATCGCGCTCGCCTGGCTCGTCGCGGCGCTCGTCGCGGGCTACGCGTTCGCGATGGCGATCTACCGGCGCAGGGTGCGCTGAGGCGGCACGAGGCGGGCCGAGCCGGTGAGGCCCGGCCCGCTTCGTCGTCCGCCAGGGGCCGGCGCGCCCGGCACCTCTGGCGCCCGTGCCCACGGTGTCGCAGACTGGCCCCACGACACGAGGAGCCCGCATGCCCGATCCCGATCAGGTCAGCGCCGGCGAGGTGGAGGCCTACCTCGCCGCCACCCTGCGCGTCGAGGACGGCGCCGCCGCCGGCACCCGCGCCCGCCAGCGCGCCGAGGGCCTGCCCGACATCGAGGTGTCGTCGCTGCAGGCCAAGCTGCTCGAGCTGCTCGCCCGCACCGCCGGAGCCCGCCGCGCGCTCGAGATCGGCACGCTCGGCGGCTACTCCACGCTGCACCTCGCGCGCGGCGTGGGCGAGGGCGGGCAGGTCGTCACGCTCGAGCTCGAGCCCGACCACGCGGCGATCGCCCGCGCGAGCCTCGATGACGCCGGCGTCGGCGACCGCGTCGAGATCCGCGTCGGCCGTGCCGTCGACAGCCTGCGCCGCCTCGTCGACGAGGGCGCGCATCCGTTCGACCTCGTCTTCATCGACGCCGACAAGGAGTCGAACCTCGCCTACCTCGACTTCGCCATGCGGCTCACGGGCCCCGGCGCGCTCATCGTCGTCGACAACGTCGTGCGCGGCGGCGACGTCGTGCACGCGCACACCGAGTCGTCGATGACGCAGGGCTCCCGCGCGGTGCTGGAGGCGATGGGGGCGGATGCGCGGCTCGAGTCGACCGCGCTGCAGACGGTGGGCGCGAAGGGCTGGGACGGCCTCGCGATCGCCCGTCGGCGGGCCTGACCCGGCCGCCGCCCGTCGCGCGCCGGTGCCCGTGCAGCGGGCGCTGTGGCTGCGGGGAGGGGACGGAGCGCAACGATCTCGCAACCATCCGCCGCAGCAGCGTGTAACCGGAGCGCAGGAGCCGGACAATCCAGACTGTGGACCTCGCGCAGACCGACGAGCAGCTCTGGCTCGCCGTCGTGCGCGGAGACGGGGTCGCGTTCGCCGCGATCTTCGATCGCCACGGCGACCGCGTGTGGCGACACGCATGGAG
>DASSWM010000258.1:0-2800 GCA_035704865.1 Agrococcus sp. | reverse complement strand
TTCGGGTACGACCCGATCTTCCTGCCGCACGATGGCGGCGGTCGCGCGGCCGCCGAGCTGAGCGCGGAGGAGAAGGATGCGCTGAGCCACCGCCGCATCGCCTTCACGGCGCTCGCGGAGCGCATCCAGCGCGCGTAGCGGCGCGGTCCGCGCTCGCCGCGGCCGGACCGCGGACGCGTTCGCGCTCGCCGGACCCGTTCGCTACTGCCGCGGATGCATCGCGGACCCGTTCGCGCTCGCTGGACCCGTTCGCGACCGCTGCGGTTGGGCTGTGGACCCGTTCGCGCTCGCCGGACCCGTTCGCGACTGCCGCGGACGGCCCGTGGACCCGTTCGCGATTCTGGGACCCGCTGCAACGGGACCTACGATCGCGAACGGGTCCACCCTCGATGCCGCGGCACGGCCGGGCTGCTGCGCGCCGTCGCGGAAGCACGGCCCCGTCCGCGATCGCTGCGACACGATCGCAGACCGAAGCCTCTGCAGCGGACGGAGATGGCGGACCGGCCGCGATCCGTGCGATGATTTCGGTATGCCGAAAACAGTTCGTGCGGGTAGGCGAATCCTCGCCGTTGCGGCGGCGTGCGCGATCGCCGCGCTGACGGGCTGCACGGCGGCCGGCACCGCGGGTGCGGCGGCGAACGCGGGGGAGGGCGGCAGCAGCGACGATCGGCCGCTCGTGCTCGCGACGTTCACCGTGATCGCCGACATCGCACGCGAGGTGGCGGGCGACGCTGCCCGCGTGGAGTCGCTCACCCGTGTGGGCGTCGAGGTGCACGACTACGAGCCGACGCCGGGAGATCTCGTGCGCACCGAGGGCGCCGACCTCGTCGTGACGAACGGCATGGGCGTCGACGACTGGCTGCTGACGCTCGTCGCGCGCGCCGAGGCACCCCACGTGGTGCTGAGCGACACCGTCGACCCGATCGCGATCGAGACGGGGCACTACGCGGGCAATCCCAACGCGCACGCGTGGGTCTCGCCGACCGAGGGTGCGCGCTACGTCGAGGCGCTGCGGGTCGCGATCGGCGACCTCGTGCCGCAGGAGCGCGCCGCGATCGACGAGCGGGCCGCGGCGCTCACCGCCGAGCTCGAGCAGCTCGGCGAGCGGCTGCGCGAGGGCGTCGCCGCGCTGCCGGAGGAGCATCGCGTGCTCGTGACGTGCGAGGGCGCGTTCAGCTACCTCGCGCGCGACGCGGGGCTGGCCGAGGCGAGTCTGTGGCCCGTGAACGCCGGCGGCCAGGGCACACCGCAGTCGATCGCCCACGTGGCCGCGGTCGTGGAGCGCACCCGGGTGCCGACCGTCTTCTGCGAGTCCACGACGCATCCGGGCACCCAGCTGCAGATCGCCCGCACCGCGGGCGTGCGCTTCGACGGCAGCCTGCACGTCGACTCGCTCTCGGCGCCGGGCGGCCCGGCGCCGACCTACCTCGCGCTCATCGAGCACGACATCGACGCGATCCTGGAGGGCCTCAGCCGATGAGCACCGATCCGACGAGTACCGAGCCGACGACCTCCGAGCGAAAGAGCACCGAGCGGATGAGCACCGAGCCGACGACCGCCGAGCCGACGACGACCGAGCCGACGACCACCGAGCCGACGACCACCGACACGGCGAGCACCGACTCGTCGAGCGCCGAGCGGACGAGCGCCCGCCCGATGCGGTCCCGGCTGGGCAACGACTCGACGCACGACGGGCGGATGCGCGGCACGGCCGGGCACGACGCGATCGTCTCGGAGGGCCTGGGCGTGCACTACGGGGAGGTGCGCGCCCTCGCCGACGTGACCGTGCGCATCCGCTCGGGGGAGATCACGGGCCTCGTGGGCGTCAACGGCTCCGGCAAGTCGTCGATGCTCGCCGCCGTGCTCGAGCGCGTGCCGCACGAGGGCGCCGTGCGCATCTTCGGCCGCAGCCCCAAGGAGGCGCGTCGGGCAGGGCTCGTCGCGTCGGTGCCGCAGGCCGAGGTCGTCGACTGGGACTTCCCGGTCACCGTGCGCGACGTCGTCACGACCGGCCGCTACGGACGCATGGGCCTGCTGCGCATCCCGCGCGCGAGCGACCGCACCGCCGTCGACGAGGCGATCGCGCTGCTCGGCCTCGAGCGCCTCGCCGACCGACAGATCGGCGAGCTCTCGGGCGGCCAGCGCAAGCGCGCCTTCGTCGCGCGCGCCATCGCGCAGGACGCCGAGCTCATGCTGCTCGACGAGCCGTTCGCGGGCGTCGACCGCACGAGCGAGGCGGCGATCATCGACGTGCTGCGCAGCCTCCGCGACCGCGGCCGCAGCGTCGTGATCGTGCACCACGACCTCTCGGGCGTCGCCGAGCTCGTCGACCGGGTGCTGCTGCTGCAGCGCGGCCGGCTGCTGCACCACGGCCCGCCCGCCGAGGCGCTCACGCCCGAGCGCATCGCCGAGGCCTTCGGCGCCGGCAGGCCGCGCGCGGCGGAGGAGGCGTGATGGACGCGACCGTGCTCGACGCCATCCTCGCGCCCTTCACGTACGGCTTCATGCAGCGCGCGATGCTCGTGACGCTCGTCGCCGCCGTCGCGTGCGCGCTGCTGTCGACGTGGCTCGTGCAGATGGGCTGGTCGCTCATGGGCGACGCCGTCTCGCACTCCGTGCTGCCCGGGGTCGCGCTCGCCTACATCCTGGGCCTGCCCTTCGCGATCGGCGCGGCCGTGTTCGGCATCGGCGCGGTCGCGCTCATCGGCGGCGTCCGCGCCGCCACCAGGATCAAGGCGGATGCGGCCATCGGCGTGGTCTTCACGACCCTGTTCGCGCTCGGCCTCGTGATCGTCTCGGT
>DASSWM010000257.1:0-12699 GCA_035704865.1 Agrococcus sp. | reverse complement strand
CCCGTGTGGTGCGCGGCGAACGCGAGCTGGTCGGCGAACTCGAGCGCCGCGGCGTCCTTCGGCTTGCCCATGCCGTGCCCGGCCCGAGTGTCCACCGAGAGCAGCACCGGCGCATCCGCTCGCTCGTCCGAGCCCGCGCCGCCCGCAGCGGCCGCGGCCTGCGCCCGCTGCAGCTCGGCCGCGAACTTGAACGAGTGCGCCGGCACGACGCGGTCGTCGTGGTCGCCGGTCGTGATGAGCGTCGGCGGGTACGCGATGCCCGAGCGCACGTTGTGCAGGGGCGAGTATCGCCGCAGGTACGAGAAGGCCTCCGCCTCGTCGGGGTCGCCGTAGTCGCTCGCCCACGCCCAGCCGATCGTGAAGCGGTGGTAGCGCAGCATGTCGAGCACGCCGACGCCCGGCAGCACCGCCGCCCACAGCTCCGGCCGCTGCGTGAGCGCCGCGCCCGCGAGCAGGCCGCCGTTCGAGCGCCCGTGCAGCGCGAGCTGCTGCGGCGTCGTGAGCCCCGTGTCGATGAGGTGCTCGGCGACCGCGAACAGGTCGTCGAAGACCTGCTGCTTGCGCTCCTTCGTGCCGGCCTTGTGCCACTCCGAGCCGAACTCGCCGCCGCCGCGCAGGTTCGGCACGACGAGCACGCCGCCCGCCTCGACCCACGCCGCGAGCACCGCGCGGAAGCCCGGGTTCATCGGGATGTTGAAGCCGCCGTACCCCCAGATGAGCGTCGGGCGCGGCCCGTCGCCGAGCGGCGCGAACCGGTCGCCCTCGGGCCGCACGACGAAGGCGGGCACCGTCTCGCCATCGGTCGAGACGACGCGGATGCGGTGGGTCGCCGCCGCGGGCGCGGCCGGCCCGGGCGTCGGCAGCGTGCGGTGCGAGACGAGGCGGTCGCCGTCCACCTCGACGACGTGGCGCGTGCCGCGGTCGACGAAGCTCTGCGTCGACACGAGCACGGTGTCGGAGTGCGCGCTCGCCTCCGAGCCCGTGATCGAGACGCCGTCGCCGAGCGGCACCGCGTCACCGATCGCGCCGTCGAAGCTCGCGAGCTGCATGCGGTGCGCGGCGTCGTGCGAGTACTCGAGCACGAGGCCGGATGCGGTGAGCGCGGCATCGAGGAGCACGTCCTCGGCGTGCTCGGGCACGATGGTCCTCTCGTCACCCGTGGCCAGGTCGAACGCCGCGAGCCGGTACCGGGACGCATCCGCGTCGGTGACGGCGTAGAGCAGCCCGTCGTGGACGCCGATCGCGTTCCACTCCTGCTCGTGGCCGGTGACCAGCTGCCGGTACTCGGCCTCGTCGTGGCGGCGCACGCGCAGGTCGTTGCCGCTCGAGGAGCCCGTGTCGGTCGAGAGCACGAACCAGTCGTCGTCGCGCGGCCAGTGGCGGGCGAACAGGCGCGGCTCGTCGGGGCGCGAGAACAGCACCGCGTCAGCGGACGGGTCTGCGCCGATCTCGTGCCGCATGAGGCGGCCGGCGCCCATCTCGTCGGTGAGCGCGTCGTCGGTGGGCTCGTCGTAGGCGCAGTAGCTGAAGGCGCCGCGATCGCCGCCCTCGAGCCAGACGGCGCTGTTCCACTTCGTCCAGGGGATCTCGTCGGCGAGGTCTTCGCCCGTCTCGACATCGCGCACCCGGATGGTGCGCCAGTCGGAGCCGCCGTCGGCCGCGCCGTAGGCGAGCAGCGCGCCGTCGGGGGAGACGCTCGCCATCGTGACGGCGACCGTGCCGTCGCTGGAGAGCGCGTTCGGGTCGAGCAGCACGCGCGGCGCGCCGTCGAGCTCGTCGACCGAGTCGGCGACGACGAGCACCGGCTGGTTCTGGCCGTCTGAGTGCCACGCGAAGACGCGGCCGCCGCGCACCCACGGGCATCCGCGCGTCGGCGCCTCGAGCAGCGCGGTCACGCGCTCGCGGAAGGCCGCGCGGGCCGGCAGCGCGGCGAGGATCGGCTCGGCGAACGCGTTCTGCGCCTCGATGAAGGCGCGGGTCTCGGCGGAGTCGCCGTCCTCGAGCCAGCGGTACGGGTCGGCGATCGCCTCCCCGTGGATCGTCTCGACCGTGTCGTCTCTGTGGACCTCGGGATAGCGCATCCGCCCACCCTACGGCGGCGCGCAGCACCCCCGTGCGGGGGCGCGCGCCGCAGCGCATCAGCCCTCGCGCGGTGCCATGGCCGAGATGAGCTCGTAGAGCGCGTGGCTCGCGGCGACCGCGGTCATCTGCGCGTGGTCGTACGCGGGGGCGACCTCGACGACGTCGGCGCCGACGATCTCGAGGTGCGCCATCGCGCGCAGGATGCGCAGCAGCTCGCGGCTCGTGAGGCCGCCGGCCTCGGGCGTGCCGGTGCCGGGTGCGTGCGCGGGATCGAGCACGTCGATGTCGATCGAGATGTAGACCTTCGCGTCGCCGATGCGCTCGAGCAGCCGCTCGATCGCGCGCTCGACGCCGTCCTCCTCGATGGCGGATGCGGTGATGGGCACGAACCCGAGCCGCGCGTCGTCGTCGAGGTCGGCCTGGGCGTAGAGGGGGCCGCGGATGCCGACGTGGGCGCTCGCGGTGAGGTCGATCAGCCCCTCCTCGCTCGCGCGCCGGAAGGGGGTGCCGTGCGTGATGGGCGCGCCGAAGTAGGTGTCCCACGTGTCGAGGTGGGCGTCGAAGTGCACGACCGCGACCGGCCCGTGCACGGCGTGGACGGCGCGCAGCAGCGGTAGCGCGATCGTGTGGTCGCCGCCGATCGTCACCAGTCGCGTGCCGTCCTGGGAAAGCTCCCGCGCCTGCCGCTCGATGTCGGCGACGGCTTCGTCGATCGAGAACGGGTTGACGGCCATGTCGCCGGCGTCGGCGACCTGCTGGACGTGGAAGGGCGCGACCTGCTGGGCGGGGTTGTAGGGCCGCAGCAGCCGGCTGATCTCGCGCACGTGGGAGGGGCCGAAGCGTGCCCCGGGCCGGAAGCTCACGCCGGAGTCGAACGGCACGCCCACGACCGCGATGTCGGCATGCTCGACCTCGTCGATCCTGGGCAGCTTCGCGAAGGTGGCGATGCCCGAGAAGCGCGGCACCCGGCTCGCATCGACGGGTCCGATCGGCTGTGCTGCGTGCTCTGTCATGGTCGCCTCCTGGTGCCTCGATGGTCTGCGAGCACGCTACTCCAGACGCCGTGGCGCTCTGACCACAGCCAGTCGCCGGGCGCTCTGGCCGCAGCCCCTCGGCGTCGGGCGTCCTGACCGCGGGCCGCATCGACGAGCGTCAGCCGGCGAGCATCCGCCCGACCGTGCGCGCGTAGTCCTCCTTGATGACGTCGTAGTGCGTCCACGACTCGACCGAGGTCACCTGGTCGATGGCGCGGAGCTCCTCGATCACGGCGAGGAGCGGCGCGGGCGCGGCGCCGGAGACGGTGGCGATGAAGTCGAACACGCCGTGCGCCCTGGCGGCGAAGTCGATCGCCGGCGAGCCGAGCAGGTAGTCGGCGACGGCGCTCGTGTTGCCGATGGCCGTGATCCCCAGCCCGATCGCGAAGCGCGTGCGCGACGGACCGCCCGACTGCAGCGCGGAGATGCGGATGACGCCACTGTCGACGAGCCGCTGCACGCGGGCGCGGGCCGACGACGGCGCGAGGTGCACCGCGTCGCTGAGCGCCCGGTAGCTCGCACGGCCGTCGCGCTGGAGCTCGGTGATGAGCGCCCGGTCGAGCGCGTCGAGGCTGACCGGCGTGCGGCGATGCGAGACGAAGAAGCCCTTGAGCACCTCGGCATAGGTCGACACCCGCAGGCGCCGCACGCTCGGGATGTGCCGCACCGCGTCGAGCGACGCATGCAGCTCGTCGACGCTGCCGTGGCGCGACTCGACCACGACCGGCAGCGCGCCGCTCGTCATCGAGACGAACACCGAGTCGGGCATCTCGGCCACCTGCTGCGCGACCGGCAGCGCGCGGCCGTCGACGGCGATCATCGTGTGCACGAGCACGTGGTGACCGGCGACGCCCGGATCGAGCGCCGCGACCACGCGCAGTCCGCCGCGCTCCAGGAGCACCCGCAGCCGCTGCGACACGAGGTCGCGCGAGGCGCCCACGTCGGCCGCGAGCTCGCTGATGCTCGCGCGGCCGTCGCGCTGCAGGGCTCTGGTGATCGCGGAGTCGAGCGTGCCGTGGTCGCGCTCGAGCGCGCCGTGCGGCGGTGCTGCTGCCATGGGGCTCCTCACTCGCCGGCGCCGCTGGCGACGGCTGTCGGCGAAAGTTCGCGGATCTGCCCGGTACGGCGAGCAGATCGTCGGCGAAGGCGAGCCTATCCGATCCGTCGACGGCGTGCTGTCTCCTCTTCGCCGCGGATCGTCGGCGAGAGCGCTCGGACGCCGTGCATCTGAGGTCGCGGAGCGGGTGGGGCTGGTCTATCGTCGACCCATCCGGGGCATGCGGTGCCCCGAGATCTCATCGAGCAAGGGAGCTCTCCATGTCTGTTGCGCAAGCGCCCGCGCACCCGCACCGCCGTGCCGTGAAGGCCGGCTTCGCGGCCGCCGTCGGCACCACCATCGAGTGGTACGACTTCTACGTCTACGCGACCGCTGCGGCGATCGTGTTCCCGACCGTCTTCTTCCCCGACGCCGACCCCGCCATCGGCGCGCTCTACTCCTTCACCACCTTCGCGGTGGCGTTCTTCGTCCGCCCGCTGGGCGGCATCATCTTCGGCCACGTCGGCGACCGCATCGGCCGCAAGCCGGCGCTCACCATCACGCTGCTGCTGATGGGCGTGGCCACGGTCCTGGTGGGCCTCGTGCCCGACACCAGCACCATCGGCGCCACCGCTGTGGTGCTGCTGATCGTGCTGCGCATCGCCCAGGGCCTCGCCGTCGGCGGCGAGTGGGGCGGCGCGAGCCTGATGGCCGTCGAGAGCGCGCCCGAGAAGTGGAAGACCTTCTACGGCGGCTTCACGCAGCTGGGCAACCCGCTCGGCGCGCTGCTGGCGACCGGCGCCTTCTGGATCCTCTCGGCGATGGGCGACGACGTGCTCTACACCTGGGGCTGGCGCGTGCCGTTCCTGGCCAGCGTCGTGCTCATCGGCGTCGGCTTCTGGGTGCGCTACCGCGTCGAGGAGACGCCCGTGTTCGAGGAGCGGGTGCAGGAGCGCAAGCAGTCGACGCCCATCGTGTTCGCGCTGAAGAACAACTGGTACCCGATGCTGCTCGGCTTCGGCATGGTCGGCATCGCCTCCGGCGGCTACTACCTCGCCACCACCTACGTGCAGAGCTACGCCACCTCGCCCGCCGTCGATCTCGACGAGGGGATCATCCTCGGCGCCATGACGGTCGCGTCGTTCATCGAGGCGCTCGTCACCCTGCCGCTCGCGTACCTGGGCGACAAGTGGGGCCGGAAGCTCATGATGTACCTCGGCGTCGGGCTGTCGGTGCTGTTCGTGCTGCCGCTCATCCTCGCGATCGACAACCACAACGTCACCCTGATCTACGTGCTCGTGTCGGGCATCCGCCTCACCATGAGCGCCACGTGGGCGCCGCTGTCGGCGCTCATGGCGCAGATGTTCCGCCCGCAGTCGCGCTACACGTCGATGTCGCTCGCCTACGGCACGGGCGCGGCGGTCTTCGGCGGCCTCTCGCCGGTCGTCGCCGCCGGCCTGTTCGCCCTCACGGGCAACATCTGGACGGTCGTGGGCCTGTTCGCCTTCCTCGGCCTCATCGCGTGGGTGTCGACCTACCTCGCCCCGCAGCACTCCGACGAGGCCCCGGTGACCGAGTCGCTGCAGCCGCGGCTCGACACGACGGCCATCCGCACCGAGAAGGAGCAGTGACATGCGGCACCTCGCCACCTACGACGACCGGGACTCGGCGCCCACGATCGTCACCGCCGCCCGCATCCTCACCGTCGACGACGAGCGGCCAGAGGCCGAGGCCATGCTCGTCGCCGGCGGCAGGATCCTGGCGGTCGGCACGGTGGACGAGGTGCAGCACGCCGCGGCCGGGCTCGACGCGCAGCGCGTCGACCGCCCGGGCGCGACCATCGTGCCGGGCTTCGTCGACGCCCACGCGCATCCGCTCATGTACGGGCAGCTGCTGACCTGGATCGACGTGAGCCCCGCGAAGGCCGGCACGATCGACGAGATCGTCGAGCTGCTGCGCGAGGGCGCGAAGCGACTGCCGCCCGGCGTGCCCGTGCGCGGCTACGGCTACGAGCAGCGCAACCTCGCCGAGCGGCGCCACCCGACGCGGCAGGAGCTCGACCGCGTCGCCACCGACCGGCAGGTGTACATCATGAACGCCTCCGGCCACGGCGGCGTCGTCAACAGCTACACCTTCGAGCACTTCGGCGTCACGCGCGAGACCCCGAACCCCGAGGGCGGCGAGTTCTTCCGGGATGCCGACGGCGAGCTGACGGGCGAGCTGTCGGATGCGGCGTGCAACGTGCTCACGGGCCTGCACGGCGTGAAGATCGGTCACCACGGGCCCAACTTCCACCTCGGCGACGAGCCCGCGGAGCACCAGCGGCAGCTCGACCTCGTGCAGCGGGAGTTCCTCGCCGGCGGCGTGACCGCGATCGGCGACGCGCAGGTCTCCAAGCGCGAGCTGGCGACCTACCTCGAGCTTGCCGACCGCGGCGCGCTCTCGATGCGCGTGTCGATGTACTTCCTCTCCCACCTGCTCGACCAGGCGATCGACCTTGGCCTCACCGGCCCGTTCGGCAACGCCTTCCTCTCGGCGACGGGCATCAAGCTCTACGCCGACGGCACGCTGGGGGGCTGGACGGCCTACTTCCCGGAGGGCTACGTGGGCGACCCGTGCCGCACCGGGCAGCTCTACCACGAGCCCGCCGAGTACGCCGGGCTCGTCGCCAAGGCGCACGCAGCCGGTCTGCAGACCGCCACGCACGCGCAGTCGCCGACCGCGATCGCCATGGTCGTCGACGCGCTCGCGGCGGCGCTCGCCGAGCGGCCCGACGCCGACGCGCGCCACCGCATCGAGCACTGCGGCCTGCCCACCGAGCGCGACATCGCCCGCATGGCCGAGCTCGGCATCCGCCCCGTGAACCAGCCGCAGCACCACTACAACTGGGGCGAGGGCGTCGAGCAGGCCATCGGCACGCCCGGCGAGCGCTTCAACCCGCTGGGCGAGTTCGTCGCCGCGGGCGTGCCGGTCACGATCTCCTCGGATGCGCCCGTGGCCGAGCCGCGGCCGCTCGAGGCGATCCAGGCTGCCGTGACGCGCATCACCCGCCGCGGCACGAAGCTCGGGCCCGACAGCCTGCGCATCGACGCCGCCACCGCGCTGCGCGCGCACACGCTCGAGGGCGCCATCTCGCTCGGCCGCGAGGCGGAGCTCGGATCGCTCGCGGTCGGCAAGCGCGCGGACTTCGCCGTGCTGGCAGCCGACCCGCTCGCGGTGCCCGCGGAGGAGATCGCCGGCATCCGGGTGCTCGAGACCTGGGTCGACGGGTCCGTGCGGTTCACCGCGGAGCAGCCGCAGGCCTCGCGGTCCGAGGCGGAGGCGCTCGAGACGGAGGCGCTCGAGACGGAGCAGTTCGAGATGCAGCGATCCGGGACGGAGCAGGCGTGATGGAGACGAGCACGAAGCGCACGACCGGATGGGTCGTCATCGAGACGCTGCACGGCTACGGCATCGACACGGTCTTCGGCATCCCCGGCACGCACAACCTCGAGCTCTACCGGCCGCTGTCGGCGCTCGGCATCCGGCCGGTCACGACCCGCCACGAGCAGGGCGCGGGCTACGGCGCAGACGGCTGGTCGCTGCAGACCGGCAAGCCCGGCGTCGTCATCACCACCAGCGGCCCCGGCCTGCTCAACGCGCTCTCGGCCGCCGGCACGGCCTTCGCCGAGTCGCGCCCCATGATCCTCGTCGCGCCCGGGCCCGCCCGCGGGCAGGAGTTCGCCGACGCCGGCACCCTGCACGAGACGAAGGACCAGCTGGGCGCCGCGAGCGCCATCGTCGAGTGGGGCCGCCGCGTGCAGACCGCCGAGGAGGCGGTCGCGGCGGTGCATGACGCCTTCGCGCTGTTCGCCACCGGGCGCCCGCGCCCGGTCTACCTCGAGATCCCGCTCGACCTGCTCGAGGAGGAGACCGCGCTCGCCGGCGACGCGCTGGCGCCGCGCGACCACCCCGCAGCAGCCGTGCCCGAGGCCGCGCTGATCGTGCAGGCCGCGGCGCTGCTGCAGCAGGCGCACGACCCCGTCATCCTCGCCGGCGGCGGCTCGCGCCGCGCGGGCGCCGAGCTGCGCGCGCTCGCCGAACGGCTGGGCGCGCCCGTCGTGACGACGCTCAACGCCAAGGGCGTGCTCGACGAGCACCACCCGCTCTCGCTCGGCGCCAACCTGCGCCTCGCGGCCGCGCGCGACCGGGCCCGCGACGCCGACGTGCTGCTCGTGGTGGGCTCGAAGCTCGGCGACGCCGAGCTCTGGGTCGACCGGCTCGAGGCGCGCGGCAGCGTCATCCGCATCGATCTGCTCGAGAGCCAGCTGCAGCGCAACCAGGAGGCCGAGGTCGGCATCGCCGCCGACGCCGGGGCCGCCCTGGCGGCGATCGTCGAGCAGCTGGGGGAGGGCGAGCCTCGTGCGGGTGCCGCCGACGACGTCGCGGCCACCCTCGAGCGGGTGCGCGCCGAGTGCGCGGAGCTCTCCGCCGGCAACACGGCGCTCGCCGACGCCATCGTCCGCGCGCTGCCCGCCGATGCGATCGTCACGACCGACTCCTCACAGATCGCCTACTGGGGCCTGCTCAACGTGCTGCGCGCATCCGTGCCGAACTCCACCGTCTACATGGGCACCTACGCGACCCTCGGCTACGGCCTGCCGGCCGCGATCGGTGCCCGCATCGGCGCGCCGGAGCGGCCCGTCGTCGCGGTCGTCGGCGACGGCGCGCTGATGTTCTCGGTGAACGAGCTCATGACGGTCGTCGAGCAGCGGCTCGACGTCACCGTGATCGTGGTCGACAACGGCGGCTACGCCGAGATCCGGCAGAACGAGCTCGACGCGGGCATCGCGCCCGTCGGCGTCGACCTGGCGCAGCCCGACTGGGCGGCACTGGCGGATGCGTTCGGCGGCACCGGCCGTCGGGTCGCGGACGCAGCGGGGCTGGCCGAGGCGCTCCCGGCGGCGATCGCCGCCGGCGGCCTGCAGCTGATCCACATCGACCAGTCGAGCTTCGCCGCCTGAAGCGCCGTTCCCAGCCCGAACCGAAGAAGGACGCCCCCATGGCCCCTGCGCCGATCGCGGTCTACACCGACATCGACGACACCGACGTCTCGCTCGGCGTGCAGATGCTGGAGCGGGCCGGCTTCGAGGTGCGGATCGTCGGCAGCCGTGACGCCGATGCGATCGTCGCGGCCGCTGCCGACGCGGACGCGCTGCTGATCGGCTACGCGCCGGTCACGCGCGCGATGCTCGAGGCGATGCCGCGGCTGCGGCTCGTCGCGACGATGTCGATGGGCTTCGACATGGTCGATCTCGACGCGGCCGCCGAGCGCGGCGTCGTCGTGACGAACGTGCCGGGAGCGGCGACCGAGGAGGTCGCCACCCACGCGCTCGCGCTCATGCTGCACGCCGTGCGGCAGCTGCGCTTCTACACCGGCTCGGCGACGCCGCGCGACTGGAACCGCCGGGCGCCGCAGCCGCCGCAGCGGCTCAGCGAGGTGACGCTCGGCATCGTCGGCCTCGGCAAGATCGGGCGCGAGTTCGCCCGCCTCGCCGGCCCGCTGTTCGGTGACGTGCTCGGCTACGACCCGCTGCTGCCCGACACCGACGAGACCCGGGCGCAGCTCGAGCAGCTGGGCGTGACCCGCACCGGCCTCGCCGAGGTGCGCGACCGCGCGCACGTGCTCTCGCTGCACCTGCCGCTCACGCCCGAGACCGAGCGGATGGTCGACGCGGCCTTCCTCGCCGCCATGCCGACCGGCGCCGTGCTCGTGAACGTCTCGCGCGGTGCGCTCGTCGACGAGGCCGCGCTCGCCGCCGCGCTCGACGCGGGGCAGCTCTCGTCCGCCGCGCTCGACGTGCTCGCGGTCGAGCCGCCGCCCGCCGGGCACCCGCTGCTGGCCCGCGACGACGTCGTGCTCACGCCGCACATCGCCTACTTCTCGGGCCGCACCGAGTCCGAGTACGTGCGCATCCAGGCGCAGAACGCCATCTCGCTCATCGAGACGGGCAGCGCCGATTCGCCGGTGCCCGGGTCGGCGGTGCCCGGCTCGCCCGTGCCCGGCTCGCCCGTGCCCGGTTCGCCTGTGCCCGGTCGCCCTTCGTCGCCCGCGCCCTCACCGCCTGACGCGCCCCGCGCATCCGCCCCCGACACATCAGCAGGAGAGAAATGATGACGATGCAGCTCACCGATGCGGCGAAGGCCACCGCCCAGGCGTGGATCGACGAGCACCTGACGCAGCTCACCGAGTGGCACACCCACATCTGGGAGCTCGCCGAGCCGGCCTGGCGCGAGTACCGCTCGCAGCGCTGGTACGTCGAGCGGCTGCGGGACGAGGGCTTCGAGGTGGAGGACGGCTCCGCGGGCATGCCCACCGCCTTCAGCGCGCGCTGGAGCAACGGCCCGGCGGACGGCAGCGCGCCCACCCTGCTGACCTACGCCGAGTACGACGCGGTGCCGGGCAACAGCCAGGCCGCGACCACGAGCGAATCGCCGCGCGAGGGGCTGAGCCGCTTCGCGCCAGGGCACACCGACCCGCACTCCGCGCTCGGCATCTCGACGCTCGCGGGCGTGCTCGCGACCAAGCACGCCATGCAGGAGCACGGCATCGCGGGCACCCTGCACTACACGGGGGAGCCGGCCGAGAAGATGCACGGCTCGAAGGTCGTGCACGGGCTGCGCGGCTACTACGACGACGCCGACGCGATCGTCTCGTTCCACCCCTTCTACATGCTGCCGCTGTGCAACACGGCCCGCTGGGACACGCAGTGCGGCGCCTACTACTCGAAGGTCTACTCGTTCGTGTGCGACCACCCGGAGACCTGGCAGGTCTCGAGCGCCGACCCGAACTCGCCCATCCCCGCCTCGCACTCGGCGGCCCGGGCTCCGGGTGCGAACGTCTCGCTCATGCAGATGTACACGGCCTCGCGCACGATGCTCGACTCGATGCTGCCGGCCACCGGCGGCTGGAGCTTCTCGGACGCGATCCTCACCGACGGCCAGGCGACCGCCGACAACCTGCCGCAGCGCGTCGCGCGCATCCAGTTCTCGTGGCGCACGCCCGACATCGAGATGGCCGAGCACATCCTGGCCGTGCTCGACCGGAACGCGGAGGCCGCGTCGATGATGGGGCACTGCGAGCTCGAGGAGCGCTGGGTCGCGCGCAGCCGCCCCGGCCGCACGAACCACGTCATGGCCGAGGTGCTCTACGGCAACCTCGAGCAGGTCGGCGCGCCCTCCTACGACCACTCGGCGATCGAGGTGGCGCAGGCGATCCAGCGCTCGCTCGGCATGGAGCCGTCGGCGAAGCCCTTCCTGGCGGAGACCGAGCAGCTCATCACGCCGCAGGAGGCCGAGCGGGGCCTGCGCGAGCACATGCCCGCGTGGCAGCGCAACTGGACGAGCGACGACTACGTCGAGATGTCGCACTACGCGCCGCTCGTGCGCTTCTACGTCTCGCGGCCGGCGCTGCAGCCGGTCGAGGGCGCTGGCCCCTACCCGGCCTGGGTGATGAACGCGCTCGGCGGCATCCCCGCGACCATCGCGCCGACGATCGTCACAGCGGGCAAGACCGTCGCCGGCACCTTCCTCGACCTGCTCACCCGGCCGGAGCTGCTCGCCGCGGCGAAGGCGGAGTTCGACGAGCGCGTCGCCGCCGAGCCGATGCCGGCGCTGCTGCCGGCCGACTTCGAGGCGCCCATCGAGCTGCCCTGGCCCGACTACGCGGGCGGCGACGACAACCGCCGCTGGTAGCGGCCCGCAGCCAGCGCGCCCGGGCTCGCGGCCGGCGCACCCCGGCTCGCGCGTGAGGTGACGCGAAGGGCGCGATTCCCCATGGGAACCGCGCCCTTCGCGGCGTCTCGCCGGATCGGGCCCGCACGAGCTGACGCGAAAGGGCGCGGTTCCTCGCAGAACCGCGCCCTCCGTGGCGTCTCGAGCGACGCGCTACTTGGCGACGCCCGGGTGCGTCATCGACAGCAGGTCGAGCGCCTTGTCGAGGTCGGCCTCGGTGAGCTCGCCGCGCTCGACGTAGCCGAGGTCGATGACGGCCTCGCGCACCGTGATGCCCTGCGCGACCGAGTGCTTGGCGATCTTCGCCGCCGCCTCGTAGCCGATGAGGCGGTTGAGCGGCGTGACGATCGACGGGCTCATGCCCGCGAGCGCCGCGGCCCGCTCGATGTCGGCCTCGAGGCCCGCGATCGTCTTGTCGGCGAGCACGCGCGACGCGTTCGAGAGCAGCCGGATCGACTCGAGCAGCGCCGTGCCCATGACGGGGATCTGGACGTTGAGCTCGAACGAGCCGGACGCGCCCGCCCACGCGACGGTCGCGTCGTTGCCCACGACGCGCGACGCGACCATGAGCACGGCCTCGGGCACCACCGGGTTGACCTTGCCGGGCATGATCGAGGACCCGGGCTGCAGGTCGGGCAGCCGCACCTCGGCCAGCCCGGTGTTCGGGCCCGAGCCCATCCAGCGCAGGTCGTTGCAGATCTTCGTCAGGCTCACCGCCACCACCCGCATCGCGCCGGAGACCTCGACCAGCGCGTCCCGGGCGCCCTGGGCCTC
>DASSWM010000256.1:0-3464 GCA_035704865.1 Agrococcus sp. | reverse complement strand
GCTCCTCGGGGGACGCGACGACTCGGAGCGCGAGGACGAGTCCGGGCGCGACGAGGAGTCGGGACGCGACGAGGAAGCGGGACGGCTCGAGCGCGTGGGCTCCGGCTCCGTGCGGGCGCGGCTCTGCGCCGGCAGCGTCGGGCGCGGCGGGCGTGCGGCCTCGACGGCCGCCTGGTGCGCGGCCTTCTTCTCGGCCTCGGCGCGACGCTTCTCCTGCTGCGCCTTCTTCTGCTCGATGCGGGCGGCGTTCTGCTCCGCCTTCGCGTCCGACTTCGAGCGCAGCGGGCCGACGATCATCACCATGTTGCGGCCGTCGATGGTCGGCGACGACTCGACGACGCCGTAGTCCTGGATCTCCTCGGCGAAGCGCTGCAGCAGCTTGACGCCCAGCTCCGGGCGCGACTGCTCGCGGCCGCGGAAGAGGATCATCGCCTTGACCTTGTCGCCGCCCTCGAGGAATCCCTGAGCGCGCTTGCGCTTCGTCTCGTAGTCGTGCTCGTCGATCTTCAGGCGGAAGCGGACCTCCTTGAGGTCGGTGTTCACCTGGTTGCGACGGGCGTCCTTGGCCTTCTGCGCCTGCTCGTACTTGAACTTCCCGTAGTCCATGATCTTGACCACGGGCGGGCGCGAGTTGGGCGCGACCTCGACGAGGTCGAGCTCTGCCTCACGGGCAAGACGAAGGGCATCCTCGACCCGGACGACGCCGACCTGCTCGCCGGCGGGGCCGACCAGACGGACTTCGGGAACGCGGATGCGCTCATTGATGCGGGGATCGCTGATCGCGGGCTCCTTCTCATTGTGTGCTGTGTGCTGGTGCACGGCGCGAGAGGAGCCAGAACGCGAGCGTGCCGCGCGGCTCAGCACCTGCGACGACGAGCGTCGGGTGCCGCTGACCCGGTAGCCTGGAAACGGCTGCGGGTGGGATTGCTCCTCTTTCACCTCCGGGCGATAGCCCGAAACCTGCAGAAGCCTACCAGAGACGAACCTTCGGGAGAAGAGCGCCATGACCGACGCCACCGAGCACATCCACGCCGACGACGCCCTCGACCAGGCGCGCGACATCGCGGAGGTGCCGGCCGTCGAGCTCATCAACACCGTCGCCATCCACCTGCTGAGCGCCGCCGCGGTCAAGGTCGGCCTCGCCGACGACCCCGCGCAGCAGCTCGACCTCGACGAGGCGCGCAAGCTCATCAACGCGCTCGCGGGCCTCGTGACGGCCGCCGCGCCCGAGGTCGGCAGCATGCACGCCGCACCGCTGCGCGACGGCCTGCGCTCGGTGCAGCTCGCCTTCCGCGAGGCGAGCACCATCCCCGACGCGCCGGGCAAGGGCCCGGGCGAGAAGTGGACCGGCTCGGTCGTCTGAGCTAGCCGCGTGCGCGCCACTCGCCGCGCGTGAGCGCGAGCGCGGCGGGCGCGACGAGCGGCAGCCGCGCCGCTCCCCCGTCCCAGCGGTGCATCCGCACCGCGACGCTCGCGATCCGCTCGCGGACGACGGGCGCCTCCGCCAGCGCCTCCGCGGCGCGCTGCACCTGTTCGCCGGCGTCCTGCGCCGCATCCACGAGCGCGTGCACCTCGAGCTCGGCCCCCGCGAGGGTGCTGCGCGGGTCGCCCGTCGCGAGCACGATCGCCTGCACCGCGGGCTGGCCGAACATCGCGGCGGCGACGGCAGTGTGCACGGCCGCGTCCTCCACGCCCCACGACCACGACGCATCCGCCAGCAGCGCCTCGAGCATCGTGCGCGTCAGCACGAACTCGCTCGCGGCACCGGGGTCGACGACGACGCGCGCCGGCCCGTCGAGGGCCGCGGCGGCGGCCCGCTGCGTGCTCGTCGGCACGGGGCGCGCCTGCGCGTTCCACGCCTGCATCGCCGCCACGTGCGAGAACATCGGCAGGATGGGCGCCCCGTCGGGGCCCTGCACCGTGACGATCGAGAGCTCCTGCGTCTTGTCGATCGTGCGCCCGCGCTCGTCGACGCCCGTCTCGCCCGCGGCCGCCAGCAGCGGCACGAGCAGCCGCTCGCCGCGCAGCGCGTCGACGACCGCCGCACGGCCCGAGCGCCCGGCGGCGAGCGCCTCGACGGCCTCGAGGTAGCCGGCCGGCGCGGATCCGTCGTCGCCCGCGTAGGCGGTGTCGTGGTGCTGGAACGAGCGCCCCTCCCAGGGGCGGCCCGCCGAGTCGGCCGCGCGGCTCACCGCGGCCCTACTGGCCCGCGACGTCCAGCGCCGCGACGAGGGTGAAGGCGCCGGCGTAGAGCGCCTTGCCGACGATGGCGCCCTCGACGCCGTGCGGCACGAGCTCGCGGAGAGCGGCGATGTCGTCGAGGCTCGAGACGCCGCCCGAGGCGACGACGGGCTTCTCGGTGCGCTGCGCGACCTGCTTCAGCAGCTCGAGGTTCGGGCCCTTGAGCGTGCCGTCCTTCGTGACGTCGGTGACGACGTAGCGGCTGCAGCCGGCCGCCTCGAGGCGGTCGAGCACGGTCCAGAGGTCGCCGCCGTCCTGCGTCCAGCCGCGAGCCGCGAGCGTCGTGCCGCGCACGTCGAGGCCGACGGCGATCTGCTCGCCGTACTCGGCGATGACCGCCGCGGTCCACTCGGGGTTCTCGAGCGCTGCGGTGCCGAGGTTGATGCGCTTCACGCCCGTGGCGAGCGCCGCCTCGAGCGATGCCTCGTCGCGGATGCCGCCGGAGAGCTCGACCTGCACGCGCCCCTTGACGGCCTTGATGACCTTCTTGATGACCGCGCGGTTGTCGCCGCGGCCGAAGGCGGCGTCGAGGTCGACGAGGTGGATCCACTCGGCGCCCTGGCGCACCCAGTCCTCCGCAGCGTCCACGGGGCTGCCGAACGAGGTCTCGGTGCCGGCCTTGCCCTGCGTGAGCCGCACGGCCTTGCCGTCGGCGACGTCGATCGCCGGCAGCAGCTGGAGCTTGGGCGACTGGTTGAAATCGGTCATGACGATGCTTTCTTCGGATGCGGGGGCCGGGCGGACGTGCGGTGCCGCGGCGATGCTGTGGGTGCGTCGGTGCAGTGAGCCTGTGTGCCGATCGGTGCGATCAGCCGGTGCGGCAGACCCGTGCGATCGTACTCGGCCCGGTCAGAGGCCGCGAACCCAGTTCGTCAGCAGGCGGATGCCCGCCTCGCCGGACTTCTCGGGATGGAACTGGGTCGCCGAAAGCGGGCCGTTCTCCACGGCGGCGACGAATCGCTCTCCGTGCGTGGCCCAGGTGACGGCGGGCTTCGGGAACGGTGGGATGACGTCGAGTTCCCACGTCTTCGCGGCGAAGGAGTGCACGAAGTAGAAGCGCTCCTGCTCTATCCCGCGGAACAGCACGGTTCCCTCACCGGGCTCGACCGTGTTCCAGCCCATGTGGGGCAGCACAGGGGCTTCGAGCTCGGTGACCGTTCCCGGCCACTCCCCCAGTCCTTCGGTGTTCTGCCCGCGTTCGACGCCGCGCTCGAACATGACCT
>DASSWM010000255.1:0-7776 GCA_035704865.1 Agrococcus sp. | reverse complement strand
GGGCTCGAACTCACCGTCGAGGAACACGGGCTCGCGGCGCGTGTACCAGCGAGTCTCCGCCACGCGCGAGAGCTCCTCGAGCTGTTGCACCGCCGAGATGCCGCCGCCCACGACCCCCACCCGCAGCCCGGCGAGGGCCTGTGCCGACACGTAGTCGCGCGTGTGCAGCTGGAGGCCCTGGAACGCATCCGCCCCCGGGTAGCGGGGCAGCTGCGGGTTGTCCCACGTGCCGGTCGCGTTGATGACGGCGCGGGTGCGCCAGCGGCCGGCGCTCGACTCGACGATGAGGTCGCCCCGCGGATCGTCGTCGGCGCGCGCGACCGAGTCGACCGTCACCGGCCGGAGGACGGGCAGCTGCCGTGCGCGCTCGAACGCGGCGAAGTAGCGCGGCACCGCCGTGCGGCTGGGCTCGTCGGGGTCGATCGGCGGCTGCGCGAAGGCCGGCAGGTCGAAGATGCCGTTGACGGTGGCCATGCGCAGCGACTCCCAGCGGTGCTGCCAGGCGCCGCCGGGTGCCGCGCCGGCGTCGAGCATGACGAAGCTGCGCGCAGCGCTGCGGCCGTGCGTGCCGGCATCGAGGGGCGAGCCGTCGCCGGGCCGCGCGGGGCCGGCCTCGTCGAGCGCGCTCGCGTAGCCGCGCCGCTGCAGGTGATGGCCGGCCGAGAGGCCCGCCTGCCCTGCGCCGATCACGACGACGGTCGCGAAGCGCTCGGCCGTCGCCGAGCGGTCGCTCGTCGCGGCGGGTGTCTCGTCGCGCCGCAGGGCGAACTCGCTGTGCTGGGTCATGCCGCCTCACTGATCGTTCAAATCTCAACGAAATGTGCAACGGGCGCGCACGCGGATTGCTTCCCGCCGGCCGCGGCCTGGCTAGGGTCGATGCGTGATCCCCGCCGACTGGATGCCCCACCGCCGCGCCGACGGCGAGGTTGTCGGCTTCGTGCGCGAGGCGGGCGATGCCTTCCAGCCGATGGACCTCTTCGGCCGGCCGCTCGGCGACGCGGGTGACTGGCTCGCGGTCGAGGAGCTGCTCGACGCGCACACGATCGCGTGGATCGACGAGCCGTGGATGCTCGCGGTCGACGGCGCGGAGGTGCGGGTGCGGGTGATCGAGGTCACGCCCGAGCGGATCCGCGTGAAGCTCGACGACTTCGGCGACGTCACCGCGACCGCGAGGTTCTGGGAGGTGCCGGTGCCGGAGACCGGCCGGCTGCGGCCGGCGCCGCGGCAGACCGAGTGGCCCGACCGGCGAGTGGGCTGAGGCTCGGCGCGGAGCGCCTACGCGGGCATCAGCAGCCACGCGATCACGAGCATGACCGGCAGCGACAGCACGGTCGTGAGCAGCACGATGTCGCGCGTGATCACCGTCGCGCGGTCGTAGCGCAGCGCGTACTGGTACATGTTCTGCGCGCTCGGCAGCGCCGCCATCACGGTGCAGGCGTAGACGAGCTGGTCGTCCATGCCGAAGGCGAACTTCGCGAGCGAGAACGCGATGACGGGCATCGCGAGCGACTTCAGCGCGACGGCGAGCCACACCTCGCGGCGGCCGGTGCCCGGCTGCAGCGGCTTGTCGCCGCCGAGCGAGATGCCGAACGCGAGCAGCATGAGCGGCACGGCCGCGCCGCCCAGGATCTCGAGCGGCGCGAGCACCGGCGCCGGCAGCTCGATCTCGAACGCCGCGACGAGCGCGCCGAGCCCCGCCCCGATGAGCATGGGATTGCGCAGCGGCTGCGTGATGATGCCGACGAAGGATGCGCGGCCCGCGGTCAGGATGTCGAGGCTCGCGAGCAGCAGCGGCGCGATCACGAGCAGCTGCAGCAGCAGCATCGGGCCGACGAATCCGGCGTCGCCGATGACGTAGATGGCGACCGGCAGGCCGATGTTGTTGACGTTGGAGTAGCCGGATGCCGCTGCCGCGAGCGCGATGCGCGAGGCGTCCTTCGTGAGCCAGATGCGGGCGACGACGATGTAGACGAGCGCGACCGCGACGAACGCCAGCAGCGCGACGGCCAGCACCGTGGAGAACAGCAGGCCGACATCCGCCTCGACGAGCACCGTGAACAGCAGCGCGGGGCTCGCGGCGAAGAAGGAGGTCTTGTTGAGGACCAGACGGCCCTCCTGGCTGACGATCCGCAGTCGCGCGAGCAGCCAGCCGACGAAGATGACGAAGCCGATGATCGCGAACCCGATGAGCACTCCGCCCACGTGACCTCCCGCATCCGCTTGTCAGATATCACATCCTGCCACGATCGCCAGCGTTGCCGACACCCGCCCGTCCACCGGACAGGTGGTCTGGCGAGGGGCTGCGGCGCTCGGCGGACCAGGTGCCCGGTTGACGGGCGAGGCACAGACGACACGGGCAGGGCGGGAGTGATAGGCGGTCGAGGACAGACCGCAAGGGCCCGGCGGCCGCGAGGGGCCGCGGCGAAGGGCGGACGAGTGGTCGCTGAGGGCGCACGTTCGGGACGAGAGCGCGCCCCGTGCGACCGCTCGCGTGCGCCTACTGCGGGGTGAGGCCGAGGTCGTCGAGCGTGATCGCCGCGCGGTACTCGACGCCGGCCGCCTCGATGGCGGCCTGGGCGCCCGTGGCGCGGTCGACGATCACGGCCACCGCCACGACCTCGGCGCCCACCTTGCGCAGCGCCTCGATCGCCTTGAGCGGGCTGCCGCCCGTCGTCGAGGTGTCCTCGAGCACGACCACGCGCTTGCCGGCGAGCTCCGGCCCCTCGATCTGGCGGCCGCGGCCGTGGTCCTTCGGCTCCTTGCGCACGACGAACGCGTCGACTTCGAGGCCGCGCGCGAGGCCGCGGTGCAGCACGGCGTTGGCGAGCGGGTCGGCGCCCAGCGTGAGGCCGCCGACGGCGGCGATGTCGGGGAGGTCGGCGATGAGGTCGAGCAGCACGTCGCCCATGAGCGGCGCCGCGCGGTGGTCGAGCGAGAGCTTGCGCAGGTCGATGTAGTAGCTGGCGCGCTTGCCGCTCGTGAGCGTGAAGTCGCCGTGGAAGACGGCTTCGTCCCGGATGAGCTGGATGAGCTGGTCGCGCGCGTTCACGCCCTCAAGCGTATGCGGTCGGCGGCGGCGTGCCGCGCGAGCGCGGCAGACGCGTCGCGCGCCGGCGGTGCGATCAGGCGGCGTCGGTCGGCGCGGGCGCCGCGGCGACGGGCGTGGCGGCGGGCACGCTGTCGCGCAGCGGCACGAACGCCACGCGCGGCTGCCGGCCGGTCCAGGCGGCGAAGCGCTCCGAGCGCGTCGCGTCGGCGGGCGGCTCGACCGGGTCGAGGAAGACGCCAGGGCGGCGGATCGCCTGCTCGTCGGCGCGGTCGCGGTAGTCCTCCATCCACTCGAGCAGCTCGGTGGGGAACTCCAGGTTGGCGGCGAGTCCCACGCGCACGGCGCCCCAGCGGATGTCCCACGCGTGCATCGCCATGTCGAGCGTCGCGAGCGGCAGCGGCTGGAACGACGCCTCGCCGGCCTCGTGCGCCGCGGTGCGCAGCCGCGTCGCGAGCGCCTCCCACGCCTCCACCGCCTCGAAGTCGGTGCCCGGCGCCATCACCGACTGGTGCTCGGCCGTCAGATCACCGGCGCCCTCCGCCCGCCCGAGCAGCGCGGAGCCGCCGTACTCGGCCTGCACGCCCGTGACGTGGCGCACCACGTCGGCGATCGACCAGTCGGCGCACGCCGACGGCAGGCCCAGTCGATCAGCGCCCGCTCGCGCCTCTGCGGAGAAGAGATCGAGAGCCTGCAGGTAGCGTTCGCGAGCGTTGCCCATCCCTCCATAGTGCACCCACAGCGATGCCGGGCGACCGAGGACTCCTCAGATGTGCCGGTGCATCCGCCGCTCTCGTAGGCTCGACTGCATGCGCATCGCCACCTGGAACGTCAACTCCGTGCGCGCCCGCACGGCCCGCATCGTCGACTGGCTCGAGCGCAGCGACGTCGACGTGCTCGCCATGCAGGAGATCAAGTGCAAGACCGAGCAGTTCCCGTACGAGGCGTTCGAGGCCGCGGGCTATGAGGTGCAGGCGCACGGCCACAACCAGTGGAACGGCGTCGCGATCGCCTCGCGGCTGCCGATGACCGAGGTCGAGCGCGACTTCCCCGGCCAGCCCGGCTACGCGAACACCGGTGACCCCGTCGTCGAGGCGCGCGCGATGGCCGCGACGGTCGAGGGCGTGCGGCTGTGGAGCCTCTACGTGCCCAACGGCCGCGACCTCACGCACGCGCACTACGGCTACAAGCTCGAGTGGCTGCGCGTGCTCACCGGCCTGCTCGACGAGTGGCGCGGCCGGCCGCTCGCGCTCATGGGCGACTTCAACATCGCCCCGCTCGACCACGACGTGTGGGACATCGGCGCGTTCGACGGGGCCACGCACGTGTCGCAGCCCGAGCGCGATGCGTTCCAGGGGCTCATCGACGCGGGCCTCGTCGACCTCGTGCGCGAGCGCGCCGCCGGCTACACCTACTGGGACTACAAGGCGGGTCGCTGGAACAAGGACGAGGGCATGCGCATCGACTTCGTGCTCGGCAGCCCAGAGCTCTCGGAGCTCGTCGCGCGCGCCTCGATCGACCGCGCCGAGCGCTCCGGCGACGCGCCGAGCGACCACGTGCCGGTCGTGGTCGACCTCAACCTCGAGACCGAGCTCGACGACGACCGGCCGATGATCTTCTGATGGC
This sequence comes from Agrococcus sp., assembly GCA_035704865.1. GTDB lineage: Bacteria > Actinomycetota > Actinomycetes > Actinomycetales > Microbacteriaceae > Agrococcus. The sequence goes on along the minus strand of DASSWM010000255.1, from coordinate 3,104 downwards.
GGATGTGTCGGGCCGCGCGAACCTTCGCCCGTCAGACGGGCGGGTGGTCCGGCGACGCGGTTCTCGTGGTCGAGATGCCGCGCAGCCGTGCGGAGCACGGGCGCAGGACATGGCGCGGGCATGACCGACGACTGGGACGAGCTCGAGCCGCAGCGCGTGTGGACGGCGGCCGACCGGTGGCGGCTCGCGGCGTGGGTGCTCGTGTTCGGCAACGTGCTCGCGCTGCTGCTGCTCGCGCCGATCGGCGACGGCGGCCTCGTGGAGGCCGCGCAGGCGAGCGGCGGCGACGCGGGCACGGCGCGGCTGGTGTTCTGGATCTCGCTGCTGGGCTGCACGCTGGTCGGCAACGGCATCGGCGCCGCTGCGGCCGCGACGAAGCAGCGCTGGGCGATCGTGCCGCCGCTGCTCGCGGCCGTGGGCTGCTGGGTGGGCTTCTTCGTGGCGCAGTCGCTCGTCTGAGCGCGAGCACCTGCGCGCGGCGGCCCCGCCGGCGGGGCTGCGTCAGCGCGGCTGCCTCAGCACGGTCGACGCAGCGCCGCTGCCTCAGCGCGGCTGCGCGCCGGGCCGCTGCACGGGCGCCGGCGCCGCATCGGCGTCGGCGTCGGCATCGACCGGCAGGTCGACGTGCTTGCCGAGCCCGCGCAGCACGAGCGCGACGAGGATGGCGCAGCCGAGCAGCACCCAGGAGGAGTAGACGAGCGCGAGCGGGATGCCGCGCGCGCTGATGTCGCCGATGTAGATGATGAGCGCGGCCAGGAACGCGGCGAGCACGACGATGCCGGCAGAGCCGCCGAGCCAGAACGCCGACCGGCGCCGCCACACGGCCGCGCGGCCGAGCACGAGCACCGCCCAGGTCATCGACGGGCCGAGCACCGAGATGAGCCAGTAGACCGTGAGGTCGGGCACGTCCGGGTCGACCATCCAGATGATGAGCGAGCTGATCGCCGCATGCGCGACCACGACGATCACGACCGGCACGCTCGTCGCGCGCACGGCTCCATCGCTGCGGGGTGAGGCGTCCATGGATCTTGCTCCAACGGTCGAGAGTATGCCCGCCGCGCCGGTCGCGCCAGGGTCCACTTGCCGCCGCCCCACCGATCCGAGTCGGCCATTGCCGCCCACCGTCCCACGCCCCGCCGACAGCGCCTAGGGATCGCGGCTCCCGCCGCCGGGACGCAACTCCCTTGCGGGCGACGGCGACCTCCCGCGCCACGCTCGAAACCGACAGGAAAGGCGGGCCGAAGCGCAAGATCCGTGCGCGCCCGCCGGTTTACGCTGGAAACACGCAACGATCCGGTGCCGCCGCGCCGCGATCCCCACTCCTCGAGAACCGCCGGGAGGCTCCCCATGACGATGACCCAGGCCACCGCCGCCGACCTCCGCCAGCACCCCGCCTGGCTCCGCATCAAGCAGGCAGCGACGGCGCTGCAGCCCATGCAGTCGAAGAACGGCAGCATCGAGGACGCGGCCGACCACGACGCGGCCCGCGGCCACGTGACCGACCTGACGCAGGGCATCCGCGAGATCGCGCCGGAGTTCCCGCACGACGCGACCTACCTCGAGCAGGCAGCGCTCGACTTCGAGCGCTGGGCCGATGGCGGCTTCGGCGAGCCCGACTTCTTCGACGCGCTCGCGCAGTTCCAGCCGCAGCAGCACCGCGTCGACGGCCTCACGCACCTCGTCGTCTTCCCGATGTACACGCAGAACGGCTCGTCGAACCGGCTCGTCGAGGCCGTGCTCGTCGAGGTCATCTGGCCCGAGTTCATCGCCGACCTCGAGGCCGGCGACTACTCCAACAAGCTCTTCGTGCCGCTGCGCTTCATCGACTTCACGGCCGGCTACGACACCAACTCGGCCGTGCTCTTCCCCGAGACCGTCGCGATGCGCGAGATCCCCTCCTTCACGTGGGGCGCGATCTTCCAGGACCGCGAGGCGGCGCGCTTCCGCCGCGTCGTCGAGGCGGCGTGCGAGGTGACGAAGCTCGAGCTGCCGGCCGACGCCGCCGAGCTCGTCGCCGACCAGCGCGCGGCCGAGGAGACCTTCGTCATGTGGGATCTCATCCACGACCGCACCCACATGCGCGGCGACCTGCCCTTCGACCCGTTCATGATCAAGCAGCGCATGCCGTTCTTCCTCTACTCCCTCGAGGAGCTGCGCTGCGACCTCACGGCCTTCCGCGAGTCGGTCGCGATCGAGCGCCGCATCGCCGCCGACGACAAGGCGACGGATGCCGACCGGCAGCTCGCGAAGCACGCCAAGCACGTGCAGTACGCGGTGATCTTCGACCGCATCTTCCGCTTCGCCATCACCGGCTCGCGCACGCGCAACTACGACGGCCTGGGCGGCCAGCTGCTGTTCGCGTGGCTGCACCAGCACCGCGTGCTGCACTGGACCGACACGCAGCTCGCGTTCGACTGGGACGAGGTGCCCGACGTCGTCAACAAGCTCGGCGCCGCGATCGAGGAGCTGTACTGGCGCTCGATCGACCGCCCCAAGGTCGCGCACTGGCTGGCGGCGTACGAGCTCGTCTCGTCGGTCGTCGAGCCGCACCCGGCCTCGAAGTGGAAGGCGGGTGAGCTGCCGCTCGACGGCGCGCCGCGCCAGCTGACCGATCTCGTGATGGACGACGAGTTCCCGCTGTCGATGTTCTACGAGGCGTTCGAGAAGAAGATGCGCGACGTCATCGCGTCGACCGCCGGCATCACGGCCGACACCGCGTAGCGCCCTCGCGCGACCGCGCCCGCCGTCGTACAGTGAGCGGCGGGCGCTCGATCCCAGCCGTGCGCCCTCGGGAGTCACGCCATGGCGACGATCGCGGCCTACACGAGCCCTGCGCTCGGGCACGTGCTGCCGTTCGCGGGCGTGCTGCTCGAGCTGCAGCGCCGCGGCCACCGCATCCGCATGCGCACACTCGCGAGTGAAGTGGGGCGGATGCGCGCGCTCGGCTTCGACGCGGACGCGGTCGACGAGCGCGTAGCCGAGCTGGAGTTCGACGACTGGCGCTCGCGTCGCGTGCTCGACACGTTCCGCCGCATGTGCGAGATCTTCGCCGAGCGCGGCCGCAGGGAGGCGCCGGATCTGCGCGCGCTGATCGGCGAGTCCCA
>DASSWM010000254.1:0-2554 GCA_035704865.1 Agrococcus sp. | reverse complement strand
ATGCTGCTGGGCAGCGTCGCGCTGCCGCTGTGCTTCGTGCTGATGTTCGCGGTCGTGCCGGGCCTCGGCCCGGCCGCATCCGCCACCTGGGTCGCGCTCGCGTTCATCCTCTGCGCGACCTCGTTCAGCCTGTTCCAGGTGCCCTACATCGCGCTGCCCGCCGAGCTCACGCCCGACTACGACGCGAGGACCCGCCTGCTCACCTGGCGCGTCGTGGTGCTGACGATCGCGATCCTCCTGTTCGGCGCCGGCGGGCCCGAGATCCGTGCCGCGTTCGCCGACGAGCATGCGGGCTACCTCGTGATGGCGCTCGTCGCAGGCCTCGTGATCGGGCTCGGCATGCTCGTCGCGTCGACGACCGCGGCCCGCGGGGTGAGGGTGACGGATGCCGCGCCCGGCCGCAGCATCCGTGCCGGCTACGCCGAAGGCCTCGCCGCGCTCCGTCGAAGCGGCGCGTTCCGCGCACTGCTGGCCGCGTTCGTGCTGCAGGGACTCGCGACCGGGGCGATGCTCGCCGGCGCGCAGTTCGTTGCGACGTGGGTGCTCGGAGACCAGCGGCTCGTCACCGCGCTCTTCGTCGCGCTCATCGCACCGGCCGTGCTGTGCGCCCCGATCTGGCAGGCGATCGCGGGTCGCGTCGGCAAGGAGCGCGGGTTCGCCATCGCGAGCGTGCTCTTCGCCGTGGCGGCCGCCTCACTCGTGGGCATGCTGTGGGCACCCGGCCCGTGGGTGTACGCGCCCGTTGCGCTGGCGGGCGCCGCGTACGCCGGCATGCAGTCGCTGCCGATGGCGATGCTGCCCGACGTCATCTCGCACGACGCGCGCCAGCATGGCGATGGCCGCGCCGGAAGCTTCGGCGGCGTGTGGACCGCGGGCGAGACGGCCGGCATGGCGCTCGGCGCGACCCTGCTCACGCTCGTGCTCGCCGTGACCGGGTACATCGAGTCGCGGGGTGCGACCGAAGTGGTGCAGCCCGACGCCGCCATCGCCGGGATCACGGTCGCCTTCAGCCTGCTCCCCGCGGCGCTCGTGCTGCTGAGCCTCGTGCCGCTCGGACGCTACCCGCTGCGGAAGGTCGACATCGACGCCGATGCCGCGGCTGAGGCGGCAGTGCGATGATGCGGTTCCGGCGTGAGCCCGCCGACGTGCTGGAAGAGCTCGCGGAGCTGCGGGCGGGCGATGCGCCGACGCACGGCGGCAGGGTGCTGTCGTACGTCTACGACTCCGGCGTTCCCGAGCTCGACGAGCTGGCAGCTGATGCCGCCCGCCTCGTGCAGCCGGTCAACGGGCTCGACCCGACGACCTTCGGCTCCGTCGCCGCGATGGAGGCGGGTGTCGTCGGATTCGCTCGGCGGATCTTCCACGGCGCGGATGCCTCCGCGGGCGCGGTCGTGGGATCCGTCACCTCCGGCGGAACCGAGAGCTGCCTGCTGGCGGTGAAGACCGCCCGCGATGCCTGGTACGCCGCACGCGCGGGCACACCGCGCACGCCGCGGATCGTCGCCCCCGTGACCGTGCATGCCGCGTTCCACAAGGCGGCCGAGCTGCTGGGCGTCATCCTCGACCTGGTGCCGGTCGACCCGGCGACCGGTGCGCCGGCCGTCGACGAGATCGAGGCCCGGCTCGGCGATGACGTCGCGCTCGTGGTGGTGAGTGCGCCGTCCTACCCCTTCGCGACGCTCGACCCCGTCGAGGACGTGGCGGCGATCACCGCGCCGAGGGGGATCGCGCTGCACGTCGACGCCTGCATCGGCGGCTTCGCGCTCGCCTTCTGGCCCGAGGAGCTGCCCGCGTGGGACTTCGGGGTCGCCGGCGTCACGAGCCTCTCGGCCGACCTGCACAAGTACGGCTACGCGCCGAAGGGGGCGTCGGTGCTGCTCACGCGCGGGCGGGACCGCCAGCGGCACCAGTACTTCGCCACGACGGGGTGGCCGGGGTATCCGGTGGTCAATCCGACGCTCGCAGGATCGAAGCCCGCCGGACCGCTGGCGGCGGCGTGGTCGATCATCGAGGCCATCGGCGAGGACGGCTTCACCGAGCTCACCGCTCGGGCCGCGCGCGCGACCGCGGCGCTGCGCACTGTGGTCGACGGCATCGAGGGGCTGCGGGTGATGGGCACTCCGACCGGGCCACTGCTGGCTGTCGCCGTCGACGACGCCGTCGCCGAGGATCGTCGGGTCGACCCGCACCACTGGGCGGATGCCGCGCGCGCGGCGGGCTGGCAGCTGCAGTTGCAGCCCGGCATGATCCAGTCCGATGGAACGCGGCTGCCGCACACGACGCACCTCACGATCACGCCGGTCACGGAGGAGTCCGTGCCCGAGCTGTCTTCGGCACTCGTCGCGGCGGCGGATGCCGTGCGCGGAGTCCCGCGCGTCGACGGCGGCGAGGTGCTCGCCGGGGTGGCCGCCGGGCTGCCCGGAGGCGCCGACGGCCTGGCCGCGGCATCCGCGGGGATCGACGCCGAGGGCGCCGCTGCGCTGCTCGCAGCGTTCGGACTGCTCCGCGGCCCGGGCGAGGGTGGAGCGCTGCCCGAGCAGCTCGCGCCGGTGCT
>DASSWM010000253.1:0-3195 GCA_035704865.1 Agrococcus sp. | reverse complement strand
GCGCGAGCGCGATGGCCCGCTCGTCGGCGCTCATCGCGCTCCCCCGGCGATCAGAGCCATCCCTGCGTGAGCGCGAGCGCGAGGAAGCCCGCGACCGCGACCGCGAAGCCGCCGGCGCCGACGCCGATCGCGATCGGCCAGACGTTCGAGCGCTGCTTCTTGGGCGCGATCTGCACGCGTGCGTTCGCATACGAGGAGACGGCCTTCGATGCGCGCACAGGCGCGGTCTCGGGGCTCGACACCTCGCCGTGCGCGACCTCGGAGTCGACATCGCTGCCGTCGATCGACGCGCGGCCTCGACCCGACGACGCGAAGCCCTCGGGCACGTCGATCGAGCCGGTGACGAGCAGTCCGTCGTCGCCCTCGAGCGTGAAGTCGGGGCTCTCGCTGCCGGCGGGCAGCACGAGCGCGTTCGCCGTGATCGACGAGGTCGAGGTGCCGCCGGAGCCGGCGACGCCCTGCTCGCGCAGGTCGGAGATGTGGTGCTCCGAGGTGTCGGAGACGACGTTGACGATGACCGGCAGCCGCTGCGACTGGCCGCGGCTGGGGCCCGTCACGAGGGTCTCGTCAGGCTCGGGCTGGCCCTTGCGGCGATCCTCGAGCTCTGCAGGCGTCACCTCGGCGATGCGGCGCGAGGAGACGCGCGGCTGCTCGACGATGACCTCGTCGATCTCGAGGTCGTCCACGGCGGCGTCGTCGACGGTGTCGAGGCCCTGCACGTCGTCGATGTGGGCGCTCGATCGGCGCGCCGACCAGGGTGCGGGCACGGATGCGTCGGGTCGCGCGGGCTCGCTCGGCGCCGTGGGCGCACGCGGCGCCTCGGGCTCCGCGAGCTGCGCCTCGATCACGTCGAGGCCCTGCGTCGCGTCGGGGTCGACGCGCTCCATGGCGACCGTCGCGTCGGGCTCGATGCGCGGCGGCGCCAGCTCGGCGGGTGCCGCCGGCCCCTGCTCGGCCTTGTCCTTCTTGCGGCCGAAGAACCGGCCGAGCGGCTTCGCCGACGACTCCGCCTGGGCCGCGTCGGCGGCCTCGGGCTGCGCGGCTGCGTCGGCCTGCGCGGCTGCGTCGGCCTGCGGAGCGGCGGCGGGCTGCGGAGCGGCGTCGCCCTCCGGCTGCCCGCGCTGCACGCGTGCGGCCGCCTCGGCGTCGAGCGCCGCGGTGTCGGCGGGGGCCGCGGGCACGCTGGGCGTGGAGTGGCGGCCGGCCTGCTCGGGCTGCTGCGCGGCCTCGCGCCGCTGGTCCTCATCCGGGACGGGCGGGCCGCCCGCACCGGCGAGCTCGGCAGCGCGTTCGCGCGCGCGAAGCTCCCGCCGCGTGAGCGGCCGGTCTTCGTTCGCGTCGGTCATGCTGACAGTCTCCGGTAGAGGTCGTGCTTGCTGATGTATTGAACCACTCCGTCGGGCACGAGATACCAGACGGGATAGCCGGCGCGGACACGCGCACGGCAATCCGTCGAGGATATCGCAAGTGCGGGCACCTCCAGCAGCGAGACGCGCTCGCGCGGGTAATCCGAGAGGGAGAGGTGATGGCCCGGGCGGGTCACCGCGACGAAGTGCGCGAGCCGCCAGAGCTCCTCCGCGTCCTTCCACTCCACGATCGACGCGAACGCATCCGCACCCGTGATGAAGAACAGGTCGGCATCCGGGTGCTGCGCGCGCATGTCGCGCAGCGTGTCGATCGTGTAGGTGGGCCCGTCGCGGTCGATGTCGACGCGGCTGACCTTGAAGCGCGGGTTCGACGCCGTCGCGACGACCGTCATGAGGTAGCGGTCCTCGCTGGGCGAGACGTCGCGCTTCTGGTACGGCTCGCCCGTCGGCACGAACACGACCTCGTCGAGGTCGAAGTGCTGCCCGACCTCGCTCGCGGCCACGAGGTGGCCGTTGTGGATCGGGTCGAACGTGCCGCCCATGATGCCGAGGCGGCGACGGCGCTCAGGCACGTCGGCGATGGTCAGGCGTTGCCGTGCACGTCGTGGCGGTGCGAGCGGTGCGCGACGTCGCGGAACGAGCGGAGCACGATGGCGGAGATGATGAAGACCGCAGCGGTGATGCCCGCCGCGATGAAGGGGGCGAGCTCAGCGCCGGCCGATTCGGCCTCCGCGGTGGTCGCGAGCATGGTCGTGCTCAGAAGTGTCAGCGTCATGGTGCCTCCGATCGCCTCCAAGCCTAGCGCGGCCGGGAGCGTTCCCGGGTCAGGCGCGCACCTGTCCCGAGCCGCGCACGATCCACTTCGTGCTCGTCAGCTCCGGCAGCCCCATGGGTCCGCGCGCGTGCGCCTTCTGGGTCGAGATGCCGACCTCCGCGCCGAAGCCGAACTCGCCGCCGTCGGTGAAGCGGGTGGATGCGTTGTGCATGACGACCGCGGAGTCCACCTCCGCCAGGAACCTGCTCGCCGCATCCGCGTCGTCCGTCACGATCGTGTCTGTGTGGTGCGTGCCGTAGCGGTTGACGTGCTCGATCGCCGCGTCGAGGTCGTCGACGACGCCGATCGCGACATCCATCGACAAGTGCTCGGTCGACCAGCCGCCCTCGCCCAGCGGCACTGCGGCGCCGACGCCGGGCAGCGCGCCGTCGGCGTGGATCGTGACGCCCGCGTGCTCGAGCGCCTGCGCGAGGGCGGGGACGGCGACCTCGGCGATGTCGCGGTGCACGAGCACCGTCTCGAGCGCGTTGCACACGCTCGTGCGCTGCGTCTTCGCGTTCAGCACGATCTCGAGCGCCATCGGCAGCTGCGCGGCGCGGTCGACGAAGGCGTGCACGACGCCGGCGCCCGTCTCGATCACCGGCACGGTCGACTCGGTGACGACGCGCTCGATGAGCTGCGCGCTGCCGCGCGGCACGAGCAGGTCGACGAGGCCGCGGGCGCGCATGAGGCGGCCGGCGCCGTCGCGGCCGAAGCGGTCGATCGTCTGCACCGACTCGCGCGGCAGCCCCGCCGCCTCGATCGCGCCCTGCATGGCGTCGACGAGCACGGCGTTCGTGCGCTCGGCCGCCGAGCCGCCGCGCAGCACGACGGCGTTGCCGGTCTTGAGGCAGAGCCCGGCCGCGTCGACGGTGACGTTCGGCCGCGCTTCGTAGATCATGCCGATGACGCCGAGCGGCACGCGGACCCGTTCGATGCGCAGGCCGTTCGGCCGCTCGAACGTCTCGAGCACGTCGCCGACCGGATCGGGGAGTTCGGCGATTTGTCGGAGTC
>DASSWM010000252.1:0-4306 GCA_035704865.1 Agrococcus sp. | reverse complement strand
GAGGTTGGGATGCGCGGCGGCGGCATCGCGCAGCGCCTGCTGGCGGCGGCGGGCGCCGATGATGCTCGAGGGCTGCCCCTGCGACCAGCGCACCCGCGCGCTCGCGACCGGCTGCGGCAGGTCGATGCCGAGGATCGCGCGCGCGTCCTCGAGCGCGAGCTCGGTCGCGGCTGCGTCGTCGAGCCCCTCGGTCGCGGGGGCGCCGGCCGCAGCGCCGGCCGCCGATGCACCCGTGCCGTAGGAGAGCCGCACGATCTCGCGGCCGTCGGCGGCCTCGCGCAGCCATGCCCACTTGGCGCTCGCGTGGGTCATCGCCTTGGCGCGCACGTGCGTCGCGTCGGCGGCGACGAGCACGCCCGTGCCGCGCGGGTCGCCGGCGATCGCGCCGGGCGGGAAGACGAGCGTGACGAGCTCGACGGTGATGCCGGGGGCTGCGGCGGCCTCGAGCAGGGGCGCGGCGTCGTCTCCAGACGCCTGCGCGTGCGGCTCGGGCTCCTCGGCCGGCGGCGCGGCGGGCTCCCCGACCGGCGAGGCGGCGGGCTCCGCCGGCTGCGGGGCGGCGGCGACGCCGGCGAGCAGCCGCGCGGCCTCGCGCTCGGGGAGCGCGACGACGAGCGACGACGCGGTGTGCCTGCCGGCATCCGTCTCGACGAGCCAGCCGGTCTCGGTCGGCGAGGCGCCCAGCACGCGCACGCCCGTGCGGAGCTCGGCGCGGTGCTCGAGCGCGCGCTCCGCGAGCCGCTCGGCGATGCGGTGCACGCCGCCGCGGATGCCCCGCACGGCGCCGCCCGGCTTCGTCTCGCGGAGGCCGTCGCCGGCGGCCGACCTCGACGCCGCGGCGCGCTCCTCGAGCACGAACGCGACGCCGCCCGAGAGCGAGCCGGTGCGCGTGATGCCGCCGTTGAGGCCCGGCGCGACGACCGCGACGTCGAGCAGCTCGGGGTCGGCGGAGTAGACGCCGCCCGCGAGCGGCGCGACGAGCCGGTCGAGCACCTTCTGCCCCATGCGGCGCCGCACGAGCGGGCCGAGCGCGTCGTCGGTGCCGATGCGCAGCACGGGCATGAGCCGGTCGAGGTGGGCGCGCAGCGCGCCGCCCCAGCCGAGCGCGGCGATGACGTCCTTCGCGAGCGGCGTCGCGGGGATGCCGAGCAGCGTCTGCTTCGGCAGCGGCACCGCGTGGGAGCCGCCGGCGTGCGATCCGGCGCCGCGCGACCCGCCGCTCGCGGGCAGCAGCAGCCACGCGCCCGCCGGGTTCGGGTCGACGATGTCGTCGCCGAGGCCCAGCTCGGCCGCGAGGTCCGCGACCGCGCCGCCGCGGGTCGCGAACGACTCGGCGCCCGCGTCCAGTCGCAGCCCGTCGAGCTCGAGCGCGGCCGCCGTGCCGCCCGTGCGGTCGGCGGCCTCGAGCACGAGCACGCGGTAGCCGCGCGCCGCCAGGTCGTGCGCGACCATCAGGCCGGCGACGCCGGCGCCGGCCACGATCGTGTCGTACCGGGCCTGCTCGTCGGGGGCCGACGCATCCGCATGGCCCGTGGTCTCGGTCACCGCGCGTGCACCGCCTGCACGATGCGGGTCAGCACCGCGGGATCGGCCGAGGGCGGCACGCCGTGGCCGAGGTTGAACACGTGCGCGCGGGCGACCGAGCCGGCGAGCATGACGTGGTCGATCGCCGCCTCGACGATCTCCCACGGCGCGGCCAGCACCGCGGGGTCGAGGTTGCCCTGCACCGTGACGTCGCTGCCGATGCGCTCGAGCGCGGTGTCGAGCGAGACGCGCCAGTCGACGCCGACGCAGTCGACGTCGAGGTCCATGGCGCCGTAGAGCTCGCCTGCGCCGACGCCGAAGTGCACGAGCGGCACGTGAGCGCCGGATGCGTCGGTGAGGCCGCGCACGGCGTCGAGCGCGAGGCGCGAGGCCGGCGCGACGTGCTCCTGGTACTGGTCGAGCGGCAGCGACCCCGCCCACGAGTCGAACAGCTGGGCGGCGCTCGCGCCCTCGGCGACCTGCGCGTGCAGGAAGCGGCCGGTGATGTCGGCCGTCCAGCGCGTGAGGCGGTCCCACGCCTCGGGGTGGGCGCGCATGAGGGTGCGCGCCTCGAGGTGGTCCTTCGAGGGTCGGCCGGCCACGAGGTAGGCGGCGAGCGTGAAGGGCGCGCCGGCGAAGCCGATGAGCGGCGTGGTGCCGTCGCCGATCTCGGTCAGGCCCGCGATCGTCTGCCGCACCGCCTCGCGCACGGGCTCGAGCGCGTCGTCGAGGCCCGCCGGGTCGAGGGCGACGAGCCGGTCGACGTCGTCGGGGGTGCGGATGGGCTGGGCCACCACGGGCCCCACGCCCGGCTCGATCTTCACGTCGACGCCCGCGAGCCGCAGCGGCACCATGATGTCGCTGAAGAAGATGGCCGCGTCGACGCCGTGGCGGCGGACGGGCTGCAGCGTGATCTCGCTCGCGAGCTCGGGCTGCAGGCACGTGTCGAGCATGTCGCGGCCGGGGCCGTCGGTGCGCTGCCGCAGCTCGCGGTACTCGGGCAGCGAACGGCCTGCCTGCCGCATGAACCACACCGGCGTCACCTCGGGGCGGTCGCCGCGGTACGCGCGCACGAGCCGGGATCCGCCGGTGCGGGTGTTGAGCGGGTGGTCGTCACGGAGTGCAGGCATCGCCCCCATTCTCCCACCTCCCGCGGGCGAGCGGGCCAGGCCGCCGAGCGATCGGGGGACACGGTAGGATGGGTCAGTGCTGATCTGCCTCACGGCGAGTCACAAGAACGCCGACTTCACCGCCCTCGAGGCACTGTCGACGGCAGACGCGGCACAGCTGCCCACCGCGTTCGCCGCGCACCCCGCGATCGACGGCGCCGTGGTCGTCTCGACCTGCAACCGCTTCGAGGTCTACCTCGACGTCGACGCCGACGAGCAGGATGCAGCCGGCATCGCGCAGACGGCGGCCGCGGATGCGCTGGGCTTCCACCACCCGGAGACGCTCGAGCCGCTCACCCAGAACCGCGCCGCCGAGCACCTGTTCGCCGTCGCCGCAGGGCTCGAGTCGGTCGTCGTCGGCGAGGGCGAGATCGCCGGGCAGGTGCGGCGCGCGCTCGCCGCGGCGCAGCAGGCCGGCACGACGAGCGCGCACCTCGAGCGCCTGTTCCAGCGGGCCTCCGAGACGCAGCGCGGCATCAAGAACCGCACGGGCATCGGCGAGGCCGGCCGCTCGATCGTGCGCCTCGCGCTCGACCTCGCGAGCGCTCGCGTCGACTTCGCCGACGCCCGCGTGCTGCTCGTCGGCACGGGACGCTTCGCGGGCGTCTCGCTCGCCGAGCTGCGCCGCCGCGGCGCGGAGCACATCGAGGTCTGGAGCCCCTCCGGCCGCGGGAACGGCTTCGCGCGCAGCCACGCGATCGCGCACGTCGACGGGCGCGACGCGGCGCTCGCCGCCGCCTCGGCCGACGTCATCGTCACGTGCACGAGCGCCGAGCACCACGTCGTCGACGCCGCGCTGCTGCAGGCGGGCCGCGAGCAGCTCGCCGCCACGCACGCCTACCCGGGCTCCGCGCCCGTCGGCCACGCCGCATCCGGGTGCCCGCTGCACCTCGCGAGCGCCGCGCAGACCGCGAGCGCTGCGCAGACCGGCGCGGCGCACGACGCAGCAGCCGCGCTCATGACCGCCGACGCCGAGGCGCCCGCCGACTGCCCCGTGCACGCCGGCTCGGCGGTCGACGTCGCGATGTGCCCCGTCGAGCACGGCCGCTCGGCGCAGCTCATCGTCGACATGGGCATGCCCCGCAACGTCGACCCCGATGTCGCGACCGTGCACGGCGTCGAGGTGCTCGACCTCGAGACGATCCGCCTGCACGCGCCGCTCGAGCACCTCACCGCGACCGAGGACGCGCGCGACCTCGTGCGCAAGGCCGCGGCCCGCTTCGAGCGCGGCACGGCCGAGCAGCAGGTCGGCCCCGCGATCGCGGCGCTGCGCCAGCACGTCGAGGACGCCATGGAGGCCGAACTCGCGCGCATCGCCAAGCGCGGCAGCGAGGCGGAGCGCAAGGCTGCCGAGCAGGCCCTGCGCCACTTCGCGGGCGTGCTGCTGCACAAGCCCACCGTGCGGGCGCGCGAGCTCGCGGCCGAGGGCCGTCACGACGACTTCCTGTCGGCGATCGACGCGCTGTACGGCATCGACGACGTCGCTTGACCGAGCCCCAGCTCGAATCCGGCGGCGATCCGACCAGGGGCTCCCACGGCATCTTGCCGCCCGCCGGCGTGGAGACCGACCCGCACGCGGTCGCCGCCGACGCCGAGGCCCCCGGCAGGCGCCG
>DASSWM010000251.1:0-2053 GCA_035704865.1 Agrococcus sp. | reverse complement strand
CGGGGCAGCCGTGGACCTCCACGGCGCACGTGCTCACCGAGCTGCGGCTGCTTGGGGTCGACCCGGCCGACCCGGCCGTGCGGGAGGCGATCGCCGACGTGAAGCGCGTGACGCGCTGGGAGTACGACGACGAGCCGTTCTTCGAGGGCGAGGTGGAGCCGTGCATCAACGGCGCGCTCGTGACGAACGCCGTCTACTACGGCGAGGTCGACGACCGCATCGTCGAGCGGCTGCTGGGCGAGCGCATGGCCGACGGCGGCTGGAACTGCGAGCAGGAGCGCGGCAGCGTGCGCTCGTCGTTCGACACCACGATCGGCGTGCTCGAGGCGCTCGCGGCCTACGAGCGCGCACTCGGCGGCGGCATCGACGTGCACGGATCCATCGATGAGCACGGATCCATCGATGTGCACGGCTCCATCGACGTGCACCGCGTGCGCGAGGCGCGCGCATCGGGCGAGGCTTACCTGCTCGAGCGCGATCTGCTGCGACGCAGGTCGACGGGCGAGATCCCGAAGCCCACCTACACGCAGTTCGCCTTCCCGCCGCGCCACGAGTACGACGCGCTGCGGGCGCTCGAGCACTTCCGCGCCGTCGGCGCGATGCCGGATGAGCGCATGCAGGAGGCGATCGATCTCGTGCACGCGAAGCGGCTACCGGAGGGCACCTGGCCGCTCGACGTCGTCCACGGCGGCGACGCCGTCATCGACTACGGGCCCGTGGGCGAGCCGAACCGCTGGATCACGCTCAAGGCGCTGCGCGTCCTGCGCTGGGCGGAGGGCTGAGCGCTTTCGGAGCGGCGTTCAGCCGCCGGTCGTCGGTGCGGCGGTTCGACGGCTGACGGCGATGCTCAGCAGGGCGACGGCCGCGATGGCGGTCGCCAGGGCGATGAACGCGCCCGCGTGGCCGAGCGAGCCGATCACCCAGCCGAGGCCGAGCGCGCCGATGCCGACGCCGCCGTCGTAGGCGATGTTCCAGATCGTGCTCGCGGTGCCGCGAGCCTGCGGGCCGAAGCGGTCGAGCGTGACGACGAACGAGTCGTTCTGGCATGCGCCGAAGCCCGTGCCGACGAGCGCGGCACCGAGCATCAGGAGCCAGTCGGGCCCGTCGAGCGTCAGCCCGATGACGAGCGCGCCGAGCGCGACAGCGAGCGCCGAGGGCAGCAGCAGCCGTCCCGATCCGATGCGGTCGGCCAGCCCGCCGGCGACGAACCGGCCCAGCACGATGCCGCACGAGGCCGCGAGCAGCGCGAGCGCCGTCGTCGCGGTGTCGGGGCCGGACACCGGCAGGAACGTCGACGCCGCGCCGAAGGCGGCTGTCGAGGCCGCGAACAGCACGATCGTCGGACCGATGCGCAGCACATCTTGCCGCGTCGGCCTCCCGACGCTGCCGCGAGAGTGCGGCGGGAGCAGCCAGGCGAGCGCGGCTCCGGCGAGCCCCGTCGCGCCCGCGAGCGCGAACACCACGGGGAAGCCCCATGCCTCGGCAGCCCAGACGCCGCCGCCCAGGGCGACGACGTTGGGCAGCGCCCCGGCGACGCCGTAGGCGGCGGCTGCCTTCGCGAGCCTGCCCTCGCCGGCGACCTCGGCGATCAGCACGGCACCGGCGAGCACGATGAGCGCGAAGCCGACGCCGCGCACCGCCGTGATCGTGAGGATCGGCACCGCGTCGGCGGACAGCGCGTAGAGGGGCGAGGGCGCCCCGAGCAGCACAGCCCCGACGATCACCATCACGCGCAGCGACAGCTGCCGGAACAGCCACGGCGCACACAGCTGCGTCGCGACCGTCGCCGCCATCATCACGCCCGTGGTCGAACCGACGATGGCGCTGCCTCCGCCGCCGGCTGCCGCCCACAGCGGCACGACGCCCAGCAGGCCCGTGAAGTTCAGGAAGGCGAGGAACGTCGTCGTCACGAGTGCGATGAGTCGCAGCCTCGACCGCCCATCCGCGCCCTCTCGCGGGCGCTGCGCGCGGGGCGTCATCCGTCCGCCGCGGGTGTCGGCGCCAGCCGGTCGAGGAACGCGACCATGGCGGGCACGACGATCTCCGGACGGTC
>DASSWM010000250.1:0-4352 GCA_035704865.1 Agrococcus sp. | reverse complement strand
GGGAGCCGGCGCGGTTCCTGCCCGTCGACTGGTCGACCGGCGGCCGGCAGCCGGAGCGCACTGCGCCGGCGGCCGCGATCCAGCTCGTCGACGCCGTCGGGCTGCTGCACCCCGAGCTGCTGCCGCGCATCGATCTCGCCGTCTGGGTCGACGTGCTGCTCGAGGTCGCGACGGAGCGGGGGATGCGTCGTGACCGTGAGGCGGGCAATGACCACGACGCGCTGTGGCGCGAGGTGTGGGCGCGGAACGAGCGCGGCTTCGACGCGCTGCACCGGCCCCGCGAGCGCGCGGACGTCAGGTACGTCGGCGGTCAGGCCCCGGCGGCGGCTGAGGCGGCGCGGCGGGCGGCTGGGTGAACGGCTCGCCGTAGGCGGCGCCCGGCTGGGCGACGCCGGGCTGCGCGTAGCCGGACGCGTAGCCCGGTGCGGCGGGGGCGGCCTGCGCGTAGGCGGACGCGTAGCCCGGGGCAGCGGGGCCGACCTGCGCGTAGCCGTAGGCGCCCTGCGCGTAGGCGGCCGCCTGCTGCGCGCGGTAGGAGGGGTCATACTGCACGCCCGCCGGGCTGCTCGGGAAGACGCACATGATGAGCGGCACGATGCCGAAGCCGACGACCGTCGCGAGCGAGATCGCGCCATGGAAGTTGGCGTCCTGCAGGCGGCGCCACATCGCCGCGAGCAGCGGCAGCAGCAGCGCGAGCGAGACGACGAGCAGGATCCCGAGGCACACCAGCAGCCAAAGCGAGAGCGAGAGCGTGTCCTGCACGACCTGCGTGTCGGTCGCGCTGCCCGCGCTGCTGAGCGTGCTCGCCATGAACGCACCCCACACGATCCAGTACGGCACGCTCGCGACGATCGACACCAGGAAGGTGAACAGGTACGCCCACCAGAACTCGCTGCGGCTCGCGCGGCCGGAGAAGCGCACGTAGCCGGTGATGAAGCGCCGCACCGCCTGGCCGAACGACGCGCCCGGCAGCGGCTGGCCGACGGGGATGCCGTAGGGGGTGCTCATGCGTCCATTGTCCCCCGGCGGGAGCGTCCGGCGGACCAGGCGGATGGGCAGAACTGCCCCGGATCGCGCGCGCCCGTCCGGGTCAGGGCGTCAGGCCCGCCCGCACGACGGCTTCGGCGAGCGCCCGGTCGCCGCGCACCTCGACGCCGTCGGCCGCGAGCCGGTCGTCCTCGGGCACGCCCCGACCCCACGCGAGCAGCGCGAGCGAGCGAGCGGGCCCGGCGATGACGACCTCGGGCGCATCGTCGGCCGCACCGCCCAGCGTGAGCGACGCATCCGCCCCCGTCGGTGCAAAGACGATGCGCGCCGCGGGCGGCGGCACGCGCTCGAGGCGCAGCTGCCGCGGGTGCATGACGGTGACGACCTCGTCGAGGCAGTCGAGCCAGGCCTCGTCGCCGCCGGCCTCCGCGTCGTCGAGCGGCTCGCCGAGGGCGGTGCGCAGATCCCACAGGTGCACGAGCGTCTCGTGCGCCTGCCTGCGGTGCCAGAAGCGCACCGTTCCCGTCTGCGCCTCGCGCGGCACGCCGTCGTCGACGAGCGCCCACGCGCGGGCGCCGGGGTCGAGCTCGGCGAGCGTCGAGCGCAGCTCGGCCGCGCACTCGGCGTAGAGCTGCGGCAGGTCGAAGGGGCCGCGGCCGAGCGGTGTCGCCTGCTCGCGCCGCGCCTGCCCCGCCGCCCAGTGGTGGATGCGGGCCAGGTGCACGACGAGCTGCTCCACGCGCCAGCGGCCGAGCCACGGGATCGCGATCGCCGGGTCGGCGCGCCGGGTGGTCTCGAGGAACCGCTCCTGGAGGTCGGCGAGGGCGCGCAGGTGATCCATGGCGGCAGGCTACGCGGCGCCGCGACGGTGCGCGCGGGTCGGTGTCAGGCCTGCCACTCGTCCTGCTGGCGGTCGGGCTGCGGCTGGCCGTAGGGGGTGCCGCCGTAGGCGCGCGTGCCGTACTGCGGCGAGCCCAGCTGGGCCGCCGCGCCGTACTGCGGTGCCTGCTGCGCTCCGTACTGCTGCGCGGAGTAGGGCTGGGCCGCGGGATAGGCGTCCGGCGTGCCGAACTGCTGCTGCCGCAGCGCGTAGGGCGACTCGTGGCTCGGGAACGCGCCGGCGAACGCCGGGGCGGTGCGCGCGGCGCTCGCGGGCCCGAACCGCGCCCCCGCGGGGTTCGACGGGAGGAGGCACATGATGAGCGGCACGATTCCGAGCCCGATGAAGGAGATCAGGATCCAGGCGCCGTGGAAGTTGGCGTCCTGGACGCGGCGCCACATGACGGCGTAGGTGGGGATGGTCATGACGACGGAGGCGAGCATGCTCGCGCCGGCCAGGCCGAAGAACGAGTAGAGCGTGACCTGCGCCTCCTCGGGCGTGAGGAGCGCCGCACCGCCGGGCTGCGACCATCCGTTCATCGTGTTGGCGAGGAGCATGGTCGGCACGAGCGGCACGAGGCTGATGAGCCAGACCGCCAGCATCGCCCACCAGAACTCGCTCAGGCTCGCGCGACCGGAGAACCGGAAGTAGCCGCGGAAGAAGCGCTTGGTGGCCTGGCCGAGCGACGCGCCGGGCAGCGGCTGGCCGACGGGGACGACATGCGTGGTGCTCACGGCGATATCGTCCCCCACGAGCGGCCCGATCCTGCGGATCCTGAGCGAATCCAATGCGTGTCGCAGGCAGCGGGATCTCCCGTCGGGAGCGTCAGAGCAGCGGCCTGCCGTCAGGGTCGCCCGGTGAACCCCGGCTTCCGCTTCTGCTGGAACGCCTCGAAGCCCTCGCGGAAGTCGGGCGTCTGCCGCAGCGCCTCCTGCGCGACGTTCTCGGCGTCGACCGAGCGCCACAGCCCCATGCGCTCGTCGCGCAGCCCGCGGATGATCTCCTTCGACGCGAGGTAGGCGAGCGTCGGCCCCTGCGCGGCGTGCGCGGCGGCGGCGCGCGTGGCCTCGAGCACCTCGTCGTCGGGGAAGGCGCGCGAGAAGAGGCCGGCCTCGACCGCCTCGGCGCCGCTCATGAGACGGCCGGAGTAGATGAGGTCGAACGTGCGGTGGGCGCCGAGGCGCTCGAAGAACAGCGCGTGCCCGCCCGAGTCGAGCGTCGCGCCGAGCGCCGCGAACGGGCTGCCGAGCTTCGCCGACTCGGCGACGTAGACGACGTCGGTCGCGACCAGCAGCCCGAGCCCGATGCCGAGGCACGCGCCGTGCGCGGCAGCGAAGGTCGGCGCGGGGAACGCCGCCATCCGCTCGAGCAGCGGCTGCAGCTGCCCGCGCATGAAGCCGAGCGCGTCGTCGGTCACGGGGTCGACCTGCGAGATGTCGCGCCCCGCGCAGAAGCCCTTGCCCTCCCCGCGCAGCACGAGCGCACGCACGCCCGCCCGCTCGGCCGCCGTGTACGCATCCGCCAGCTCGGTGAGAGCGGATGCGTCGACCGCGTTGCGCTTCTCGGGCGCGTTGAGCGTCACCTCGGCGACGTCGTCGGTGATGGTCAGCTCGATCATCGTCACTCCTTCGTCGGGGGAAGCCTACGGCGAGCGCGCGCCGGGCGTCGGCGATGGGCAGTCCTGCCCATCGCGCGCGGCGCGGGCGCCGCTCTACCGTGAGTGCGGCGGGCCGAGGGGGCTGATGAGTCGTGGCGATGAACATTCCGGGTGAGCTGGTGTGGGTGCTCGACATGCTCGGGTACGACTGGCCGCCGCTCGACGAGGACGAGATGCGGCGCGCGGCCGAGATCATGCGCACCTTCAAGGACGACATCGAGGGCACGGTCGACGTCGCTGAGACGCGCGTGAAGTCGGGCGTCGGCGCGGCGGTGAAGGGCCAGGCCTCGACCTCCTTCACGAACGCGTGGGACACCGACAAGTCGTCGAACATCCAGAAGCTCATCGATGCGCTCGACCCGGTGGCGGGCGGCATCGACATCGGGGCGGATGCGGTGGTGGCGCTCAAGGTCAAGGTGATCGCCGAGCTCGTCATCACGGCCGCGCAGATCGCGGCGGCGGTCGCGAGCGCGTTCTTCACCTTCGGCGCCTCGCTGGCGGCGAACGCGGCGATCATCGCGCTGCGCAAGAAGGCGCTCGACGTGCTGACGAACATCGCGGTCGACCAGCTCGCGCAGCAGCTGCTGCCGATGATCATCCAGCCGCTGCAGGGCCCGATGATGGAGGGCATCACGGCGATGCTCGAGGCGGAGCTCGTCGAGGGCGCGATCGGCGACGTCTCGGAGTTCGAGGCCGACCTCGACGCGCTCGACACCGCCGCGGCCGACTTCGACTCGAACGCGGCCGACCAGGAGCGGCTCGCGGACGACTTCATCGCGCAGCTCTCCTCCTGCCAGATCTTCACGGGGTGATGCGGGATGTCGACCA
>DASSWM010000249.1:0-5256 GCA_035704865.1 Agrococcus sp. | reverse complement strand
CACCCAGATCTTCGCGCTGCAGGACATCGGCGGCATCCGCTCCGAGACCTCGACGCTCGCGGTGTACATCTACCAGACCTCGATCGCCGGCGGCGACTTCGGCGTCGGCGGCGCGCTCGCGATCATCACGATGGTCGTCCTCATGCTGCTCGCCTTCCCGCTCATGCGGAACATGCTCAGGAGCGGCTCGTGACGCGCACAGCGCGGCGCCGCATCGCCACGGTGCTCTGGTGCGCCATCGCGGTGGTCGTCTTCGCCTGCTCCACCTTCCCCGTCTACTGGATGGTGAAGACCTCTTTCCAGCCCAACAACGAGGTGCGCTCCCGCGAGGTGCAGCTGTGGCCCGAGCACCTGACGCTGCGCAACTACGAGACCGTGCTGTTCGATCCGGGCAGGACGCCGTTCCTGCCAGCGCTCGGCATGTCGCTGCTCGTGACGATCGCGACGGTGCTGGCCGCGGCGGTGCTCGCGTTCTTCGCGGCGGTCGCGATCTCGCGCTTCCGCTTCCGCAGCCGCACGGGCTTCATCGTCGCCGTGATCGCCATCCAGATGCTGCCGCTCGAGGCGGTGATGGTCTCGCTCTACCGCGTGCTCGACGCCTGGCAGCTGCTCAACACCGCCATCGCGCTCATCCTCGTCTACACCGCGACGGTGCTGCCGTTCACCGTCTGGACGCTGCGGGGCTTCGTCGACGGCCTGCCGATCGAGCTCGAGGAGGCGGCCATGATCGACGGCTGCTCGCGCGTCGGCGCGTTCCTCCGCGTCACCTTCCCGCTGCTCGCGCCCGGCCTGGTGGCGACGGGCGTGTTCGCCTTCATCCAGGCGTGGAACGAGTTCCTCATCGCGCTGGTCGTCAACACCCGGCCGGAGCTCATGACCTTGCCGGTGTGGCTGCGCACCTTCCTCACGCTCAACGGCACGACGAACTGGGCGGCGATCATGGCAGGCTCGACGCTCATGGCGATCCCGGTGGTGGTCTTCTTCCTCATCATCCAGGGGCGCATGGCCACCGGCATGGCGGCGGGGGCGGTGAAGGGATGAGCCTCGAGCACGACGTGCGCGCGACGCTCATGCCGGGCTTCACCGGCACCGAGCTGCCCGCCTGGATGGCGGCGCTGCTCGCCGACGGCCTCGTCTCCTGCTGCCTCTACGGCGAGAACGCGGTCGACCCCGCGCAGCTGCGCAGGCTGACGGATGCGGTGCGCGCGGTGCGCTCGGACGCGATCGTCGCGCTCGACGAGGAGGGCGGCGACGTCACCCGTGTGCACTACCGCAGCGGCTCGCCCTTCCCGGGCGCCGCGGTGCTCGGCCGCGCGGATGATCCGGCGTGGACGCGATCGGTCGGCGAGCGCGTCGGCGAGCACGTGCGCGCCGTCGGCGCGACGATGGCCTTCGGCCCCGTCGCCGACGTCAACGTCGACCCCGACAACCCCGTCATCGGCGTGCGCAGCATGGGCGCCGACGCGCAGCTCGCGGCGCGCCACGCGGCGGCGTGGATCGAGGGGCTGCAGGCGACGGGCGTCGCGGCGACCGCGAAGCACTTCCCCGGCCACGGCGACACCGCCGTCGACTCCCACGTCGGCCTGCCGGTCGTGCACGCTGATGTCGCGACGCTGCGGGAGCGCGAGCTCGTGCCCTTCCGCGCCGCGATCGAGGCGGGCACGGCCGCGATCATGACCTCGCACATCCTCGTGCCCGCCCTGGACGACGTGCCGGCGACGCACTCGCGAGCGATCCTGACCGGCCTGCTGCGCGGCGAGCTCGGCTTCCGCGGCGTCATCGTCTCCGACGCGCTCGACATGGCCGGCGCGAGCGCGGCCATCGGCATCCCGGAGGCCGCGGTGCGGGCGCTCGCGGCCGGCTGCGACCTGCTGTGCCTCGGCACCGCGACGGGGCCCGAGGGGGTCGCCGCGATCGAGCGCGCGGTGCTCGAGGCGGTCGCCGGTGGCAGGCTCGACGCGGCGCGCGTGCGGGACGCGGCCGAGCGCACGCGCGCCCTCGCGGCGGGTGCGCCGCCGCCCATGCCGCTCACCGCGATCCGGGAGGCGACCGACGACGACCTGGCACGCATCCGCTCGACCTTCTCGGTGCGCGATCGCGCGCACCGGTGGCTCGCGGCGCAGCACCGCGCTGCGACGGTGGTGCGACTCGAGCGCGCGGCGAACATCGCGGCGGGCGCGGTGCCGTGGGATCCGTTCGAGGACTCGATCGTGGTCGAACCGGGCGTCGTGCCGCAGCTGCCGCCGGGGCCGGTGATCGTGGTCGGGAAGGATCTCGAGCGCGGCCCGGGCGCCGCCGCGACGATCGAGCCGCTGCGCGCGCGGCACGACGTGCTCGCGATCGACATGGGCTGGTCGGGCGGCGTGCTCGCCGACATCGCGACGTTCGGCGCCTCGCGGGCGTGCGGGCTCGCCCTGCGCGGGCTGCTGGCGCGATGAGCGCGCTCGGCATCGACATCGGCGGCACCACGACCGTCGCCGTGCTGCTCGAGGACGGGCGCGTGCTGGCCTCGCACGACGGGCCGACGCGGCGCGGCGAGGGCGCGGTGGAGTCGGCCGTGGCCGTCGCCGGCGCGGTGCTGACGGCGACGGGCACGAGCGCCGACGAGCTCGACGGCGTGGGGCTCGGCGTGCCGGGGCTCGTGGGCGACGACCGCTCGCTCGTGCGCAGCGCGGTCAACCTCGGCATCGACTCGTTCGACATCGGCGCGGCGCTCGGCAGCCGGCTGGGCGTGCCCGTCACGGTCGACAACGACGTGCGCGCCGCGGTGCTCGGCGCGCGGCACCTCATGGCCGAGCCGGCGGGCGCGCTCGCGTTCATCGGCCTCGGCACCGGCATCGCGGCGGGGCTCGCCTACGACGACCGCGTGCTGCGCGGCGCGAGCGGCATCGCGGGCGAGATCGGGCACATCCCCGTGCCGGGCGCGCTCGGCGTCTGCCGGTGCGGGCAGCGCGGCTGCCTCGAGACGGTCGCCTCGGGCTGGGCGCTCGCGGAGCGCTGGGAGGGGCCGATCCCGGCGCTCACCCTGCTCGCGGCCGCCGAGCGGGGCGAGGAGCGGGGCGTGCGGGACTGGGATGCGTGCATCGACGGGCTCGCGCACGCGGTGCGCAGCCTCGTGCTCACGACCGGCGTCGACGTCGTGCTCATCGGCGGGGGCGTGAGCGGGCTCGGCCTGCCGCTGCTCGAGGGCGTGCGTGCGCGCATCGCCGGCTGGGCCGATGCGTCGCCGCTGCTGTCCGCGCTCGACGTGCCCGCACGCATCCGCCTGCTGGCGGCGGGCGCCCAGCCTGCCGCCGTCGGAGCGGCCCTGCTGGGCAGCGCGCACTGGAGCCATCGACACGCCGAGGTCGATTGACAGCGATCGAACACATGTTCGATCATGGAGTGTGGGCATACGGGTTCCGGCACGACTCGAGCGCCGCGCGGGGGAGGATCGCACGGCGACGGTCGAGGCGCTCCGCGCCCGGCTGCGCGGCATGCAGCAGGCGGCGCCGCAGCACGCCGCGCCCGCGCTCGACGAGTCGGCGCCCGCCGGCCTCGACGAGGTCGTGCGCAGGCTGCGCTCCGGCGCCGCGCACAGCATCGAGTCGCGCAGCCTCGCGCTCGTGTGCATGGGCGCCGCCATGCCGCCGGGCGCGTGGGGCGCCATCGTCGGGATGCCCGACCTCGGCATCGAGGCCGCGCGCGACCTGGGCGTGCCCATCGACCGCGTGGCGCTCGTGCCGCATCCCGGCCGCGCCTGGCTCGACGTCGTCGCGAGCCTCGCGGAGGCGATGCCGGTGGTGCTCGCCGCCTCGCCCGGCAGGGTCTCGCCCGCGGACGCCGCTCGGCTCGCGGCGCGGCTGCGGCAGGCGTCGTCGACGCTGCTGGTGACCGGCCCGTGGCCCGGCGCGGCGACCGTCGTGCGCAGCGTGCGCGCCGAGTGGCAGGGGCTCGCCGACGGCGACGGCAGGATCGCCGCGGGCAGCCTCGTCGTCGAGGCCGCGACCGGCGGGGCGCCGAGCGTCGCACGCATCCCCATCGGTGGCGACGGCGCAGCTGCCGAGGCGGCGGCAGATCCGGGCGACGAGCTGCTGCAGCAGCCGGCGGCGTGACGCGAGGCCACGCGACCGCGAAGCTGGGAAGCCGCTGAGACGCATTGCCCTTCCGCTGCGCTCGGCGTAGCGTCGTGGGGGACAGCCGAGCAGGTCACGACCTCGGGGGCACCATGAACGCGATCCCACCGCGCAGGCAGCGCCGCCTGCTGCGCATGGCGATCGCCGCGAGCGCCGCTTCGATCGGCGCCGTCGCACTCTCCCTCCTCATCGGCGGCTCGGCAGCGAGCGCGACCGAGCAGGACGACCGCGGGCTGCTGGGCGGCCTCGTCGGCGGCGCCGTCGAGCTCGTGGACGAGGCGGTCGGCGCGGCCGGCGATGCCGTCGCCGGCGCAGTCGGCGGGGCGACCGAGCCGGTCGACGCGGTCGTCGCCGAGGTGGAGCGCGCGACGCAGCCCGTCGAGGCAGCGGTCGCGCCCGTCACCGGCGCGCTCGAGCCCGTGCTGCAGCCGATCGGCGACACCCTTGAGCCCGTGCTGCAGCCGATCGCCGAGCCCGCCGAACAGCTGACCGACACGGCGCTGACCGACACCATCGACGCCGTCGGCGCAACGCTCGACGGCACCGTCGACACCGTGCTCGACGACGCCGTGCGCCCCGTGATCGACACCGCCTCCGGCGCGGTCGACGCCGTCCCGGTCGTCGGCGACCTGCTGGGCGAGGGAGCGGTGGAGCGGGCCGTCGACCCCGTGCTCGACACAACCGAGGAGGTCGTCGACGCTGTCGTCGATACGACGGAGGACGTCGTCGACGCCGTCGTCGACACGACCGAGGACGTCGTCGATCCCGTCGTCGATCCCGTCGTGCGGCCGCTCCTCCCGCAGCAGCCCGCGCCGCAGCCGCCCGCGCCGCTGCAGCCGGATCCGCCGCAGCCGCCGCCCGCCGGCACCGCGACCCAGCCGCCAGCCGACGGCGCGGCCGAGCCGGACGCATCCGTCGCCCCCGGCGTATCCGCTTCAGTCTTCGCACTGCCCCAGCTCGAGCGCGCGGCGGCGCCGATGACGGTCGTGGCAGCGCCGGCCGCCCACCTCGAGACGCCCGTCGGCTCGCCAGCCGACCGCGAGGCGCCGCGCGACGAGCGCGCCCCCGCGCAGCCCGCGCCGATGCCTGCGGGCGCGAGCGGCGCGGCCGGCGGATCCGCCCAGCCGGCCGCCGAGACCCA